>JAHHIL010000044.1 GCA_019358975.1 Trichocoleus desertorum ATA4-8-CV12 | reverse complement strand
CAGGTTGGCACCGCTCAGGTCTACACCGCTCAGGTTGGCCTGACTAGCTCCTTGGTTGACGATCTCCCAAGCTAAACGCCATTTAGCATTGATTTGTGTCTGCTCATCAATATATGCACCGCTCAGGTTTGCACCACTCAGGTTTGCACCGCTCAGGTTGGCACCGCTCAGGTCTACACCGCTCAGGTCTACACCGCTCAGGTTGGCACCGCTCAGGTCTACACCGCTCAGGTTGGCACCGCTCAGGTCTACACCGCTCAGGTTGGCCTGACTAGCTCCTTGGTTGACGATCTCCCAAGCTAAACGCCATTTAGCATTGATTTGTGTCTCCTCATTAATATATGCACCGCTCAGGTTGGCACCGCTCAGATTTGCACCGATCAGGTTGGCACCGCTCAGGTTGGCACCGCTCAGGTCTACACCGCTCAGGTCTACACCGCTCAGGTTGGCACCGCCCAGGTTGGCACCGCTCAGGTTTGCACCGCCCAGGTTGGCACCGCTCAGGTCTACACCGCTCAGGTTGGCCTGACTAGCTCCTTGGTTGACGATCTCCCAAGCTAAACGCCATTTAGCATTGATTTGTGTCTGCTCATCAATATATGCACCGCTCAGGTTTGCACCACTCAGGTGGGCACCGCTCAGGTTTGCACCGCTCAGGTTTGCACCGCTCAGGTTTGCACCGCTCAGGTTTGCACCGCTCAGGTCAGTATCACTTAGATCTACATTGCTAAGTTCGCGATTTTGAGCTGGAGAATTGATAATTTCTTGAACCACATTCCATTTATTCCAAGAAGTTTTGGTGTTGATAGCTTCTGATGATTGTTCATCTAAACGCTCAACCTCTTGAATCGGTAATCCACTCAGCTCAGTGATTTCTCCTGAAGTAACATTTTCTATCAGCCTTTCGATATCTTCTGGAGAGCCTGAAATCTTAATTCTAATGCTGCCTCCTTCAATATCTTGAACACGTATTGTGGCCCCTACATATATTTTTAGAACGGCTTCAATCGTTGTTCTAAAATTGGCATCAACAGAGGCAATGTCGCCCTCTAGGACGATCACTGCTTTGGTCTCGTTGTGCTGATCAACTACTGTTACCTGGCGCAGAACCGTTGCCATAGTTTTTTCTTCTTGAATGGTAGTGGAGCTGCCAAGTTTAAGTGCTTCTGGCTGCCCAGCTCTCTGTATCTCTACCATCTCATCGGTGGCTTTGGTCTCTAAAATCTCTTCCCAATTGAGCTGTAAGCCACTACAGATTCTCTTAAAGGTATCAGCCTGAATGCTATGACGCTGAAAAAAGTTTGTAACTGCATTGCGAGAGATCAACTGAGCTTTTGCAAAATTAGCTTTAGATTCAAAACCTAATCTAATCAAAGCTTTCTCGGCTTTCTTAATGCCTTCAGGGGAAGCAATAACCGTTAAGCGTTTTCGACTATTGGATTCAGGCATTAAAGAGAATTTCTACTTAGTTGACCTTGGAGCAAACAAAAATAGGGCACAAGTCAGTCATAACATAAGCACAAACAAAAGCTCAACAAAAGATGCGATCAATAGGAGCTTTGCTGAGTCAAGGTTTGAGGAATTGAGTTTCACACTGGAAGTAGGAAGTTTACATCCAATCATTCCTATGAACCAACCCAATTCAGCTTTCGACATCTTAGGCCCACTAAAAATGAAAATTGCTCAAGAGCGTGTACGCCAAGCCCGCTACAGCTTTAATATTGCCCTAACTTCAAGTGCAGCATTCACTGCGATTAGCTTTCTAGGTGCAGCAATGCTGTTGTTCGGCAAAGTTCCAGAAGGAGCAGCCGTTGCCTCTAGTGGCATGCTAAGTAGTGCTGGCTGTGTTCGTCTTGCTAAGGATGCCAACGATCGCTTAGACAAAATCATGAGCGAACTTCTGGATGAAGCATAAACGGTTATAGCTTTACTTCCACATTTGCCTTGCTAGCGCTAGCATTCCTATTCTGGCCAACCTGTCTGCTACATCTCCAAAAATATTAAGCTGCAAAACCTTTGATTTGGTCACCTCGTACTGTAGTTCCAGTGCATCAGCTTGGTTGACCCAATATTCAGTGCCCCAGTCTTCGCTGAGCCAGCGATCGCATCCTTACTCCCTTGAGGTTTACCGCGGTCGCCCTTGGAGAATCTGAGTTTGGATGGCCTCTGCAATTTGTGGCATTAGGTCAACTCCAAGAGCATCACAAATGGTTTGGAGGGTTTCATAGGGGACCGCCTTGGTTTCACCCGTTTCGATCCGTTGAATGTTCTGGCTAGTCATGCGCTTGCCTTCCAGAGTGATCTGTCGCGACAAGTCATTGAGCGACCAACCCTTAGCATCTCGCCAAGTCTTCAATCTCTTCTCTAACTCTGGCAGTTCAATTGTAATTGCGATTTTCATGCCCATGGACAGTCTGACTAGCGTTGCTTTCATCGTCGCTCATCGACGCTAATAAATTGTTAACTAACAATTGACAATTTAGGAATTGGAATCAAGAATGAGATAAGCGCTAGAAGCTGCATACCAAGCGTTTTTAGCGCACTGAATAAAAATTCAAAACACAACAAGCGATCGCGGGTTCTGAGAAACCAACGATCGCTGCTGATTATGCACCTCAGAACAGCCGAGTCTGGACAACCGCCTGTTCTGACGCCACCCCAACTTTCATTGAGGAATTCAGAATCATGCTAACTCAAAGCTTTAACACTCCAACTGCTCAGTTAGAAACCAATCCCGATGAGCAGATCCAGCTCAGTCAACAAACTTATGCTCTTCCAGGAAACTGCAATGGGGACTACACTGCGATCGCTTTCGAGATTCCCCTTTCTATAGCAGCGCACTTGTTAGAGGCGGCTCAGCAAGCTCAAGCTTGGTACGAAACTGAACAAGGCGAATACTATGCAGTTCTCGATTTAGCTCAAGCCTTTACCAAGTGGATAGAAAGTTGCGTTGAGGAACTAGCGAGTGATGCTTTTGAGCATTGCCTTTCCGGCAATCGGAACTATGCCTTCAATCGCCGCGCATTTGAGCAGGCAGTAGAGCGGCTGGAGCATTCGATACTAATCGAGCCTAAGAAAGTGGCATAAATCAGTGGATTGGGGTGGGAGCTTCCCACCTCGTAAACCTGGGGTGATTGAGGTTGACTACAAAGCTGCGTTCCAACTGCACCGTTAAGAGTAACCATGAAGTTGTCAGACTATCCACCACAAATTGCTCAAGCTGCCCGATTAGTGAATGAGTTAGACAGCAAACTTCTACAAGTGCGTCATCAGATGCATGAGGAAGAAGGCCAGGCTGAGGCAGTTGTAGCTTTTGAAAATGACCTAAAAAACGAGAATCAACGCAAAGCGAGACGTTTTCTGCTGTTGCAAACCAATCAGAAGTACCAAGACCTTCAGCAGCATTTCATGCAGCTAACTGTGGCGAAGGCAAATGCAATGGCTGAACTGGAAAGACTCCGTAATGGCTTCACTGCGACCAAGCTGCAAGCTCGTCAACAAATGGTGTATCAGCTTGCTATCCTAGGCTGCTGCGACCCCGAACTACTTGGCTTTTAGGCGATCGCCCTGGCTCGACTACTTTGTGACCCACTGCGAATATCGCTAGACGAACTAGCAACGGCTGTAGTAGAGTCCCCTTAAAGCGAAACCAGCACCGGGTTGGCTCCCAATGCTGGTTTCAAAAATCTAAGGACTGTTAGCCCATAGCTGGTAACTTAAGGCTAGCAGTTCTCCACCGCAAATTACAACTGGAGAACCACGGATGTCCGAAGTTTTTGCGCGCGTCACCCACGCGCACGATGCTCTAGCCCTACAACTCACCCCCTGTGCCGGTCAGTTACACCGTTGGTTGCTGAGACGCAGGCCCGCAGGACGGCCCCAAGAATTTGAGATGAACGAGTTTTCTGAGTGGACAGGGGTAAATCGCAAGCGCTCCTACTCCATCCGCCACATCCAGCGATCGCTTTTGGAACTAGTTCAAGTGGGACTAGTCGAGGTGGTGCGGAAGTACACAGGCCAGATTTTTAAGCTGGTAGCCAACCATCCCCAAGCGGACAAAAATGTCGCAAAACTGGATCAAAATATCCAATCTGGGATGGAAATGTCCAAAATAGAGGCCTCAAACCCTGATGGCTCCATTCTCTCTTATAGAGAAAAATCAAAGAAAACAGACATACCCTCCACCCACCCTGCTGCTAAAATTAACCAAAATGATCAGGAGGTAAGAGCTCAGGAAAAATCCTTAGATTTAGAGGGTTTGGAATGTTCAGGTCTAAATGCAGGATTAACTAACTTAGTTCAAAATGCTGAAATAGACGTTTCTTCCGCCAGCGGCGAGCAGCGCAAAATTTTAAATCAAGTTAAAGCGGCGATCGCCCCGATTCCGTTGAACCCACAAATTGCGGCTGTGGTACTAGAGGCAACTTTGACCACAGTTCAGGATGCGATCGCGCTAGTCAAGGAACGCAAGCAGAGTGGTGAGGTGAAGAATCCCGCTGGGTTGTTAGTGGATGCAATCCGAGGTCAGTGGAAGCCAGCTCAAAGCACTCCTAGTGTGATGGCTCAGTTCAATGATTGGTACCACAAGGCTTATGCTGCGGGTTTAATTGAGTACTTTACGTCTTCGGATAGCAAGGTGACTGGCCTACCCTCTGACTCAATTGGAGTCCTGCGGCGTGGTTCTCAGGTTTGGGAGGATTGGCGCGCGATCGCTTCAGAGAGCCAAACACTTCCTGATCCCGGCAATCTGCTGACTTAATGCTTGTGCTTCTAGCAGTAGACCTGCCTTGGCTGACAGGAGCTATTAGACGACAACTCTGATGGCGAACTTAGAGATGAAGCTTACTGTCATTGCTGTATCGACTCGGGACACAATCGCTTTTCCCTAACTGTGGATACCCAAACGGCATATTCGCAGAGACTCATCTAGAAACTGGTACGCGAACCTCTGATCGCTCGCCAGGAGAGCTATCGAATAATGGCTCCTCTCCTCATCAAATCAGCAACCTTAGAACTCGATAAACCTGTACAGCCAATCATAATTGCTCCCTCAACATTAGCTTTGTCAAGCACCACTCCAGTGAGTTGAGCTCTGTAGAAGTTTGCTCCACCTCCGATACGATGGATGGACTCCACCGCGACCTCGAGGGCGCTTTCGAGAGCGCTTTCGAGAGCGCCCTCGAGGTCGCGGTGGAGTTTATGGGCGCTGTCGAGGGCATAGTGGAGTTCATAGGTGAGGCGTTCGGCCTGGTTACGGGCGCTGTCAAGGGCATGGGCGCTTTCGAGAGCGCTGTTGAGGTCGCTGTCGAGGTCGCGGTGGAGTTCATGGGCGCTGTCGAGGTCGCGGTGGAGTTCATGGGCGCTGTCGAGGTTGCTGTCAAGGGCACGGGCGCTTTCGAGAGCGCTTTCGAGAGCGCTGTCGAGGCCGCTGTCTAAGTCGTTGATGCGAATGATGTTATGGAAGTACTCGATGTCACGGGCAAGGTCACGAACAAGGTCATAGGCACGGTCGAGGTCGCTGTCGAGGCCGCTGTCTAAGTCGTTGATGCGGTCGAGGTCGCTGTCGAGGCCGCTGTCTAAGTCGTTGATGCGGTCGAGGTCGCTGTCGAGGCCGCTGTCTAAGTCGTTGATGCGGTCGAGGTCGCTGTCGAGGCCGCTGTCTAAGTCGTTGATGCGGTCGAGGTGCATAAAGAGGTAGCGGGCGAGGTTTAGTTCTTTGTTTAAGTCGTTGATGTGGTTGAGGGCGCTGGTAATTAGGTAATCGACTTCTTTAGTACGGGCTAGATAGCTGGAGGGTAGAATACCTAAATTGGCATTTGTAAAGTTGGCTTCTTGCAGATTGGCATTTGTAAAGTTGGCTTCTTGCAGATTGGCATAAGCAAAGTTAGCACCACGCAGGTTAGTCCCTACAAAATTGGCGCTTGCCAAATTGCCTTCATAGAAATTAGTGCTCGACAGATCGGCTCCGGCAAAATCTTGCCTAGGGTCTAGTCCTAGCATTTCAGCTAACTTGAAAAAATTGGTCGTTTTAGCATCAAGAACATTACCGATTGCCTGATCAAGTTCTTCGAAGGAAGTAGGTTCAGCCATGTCTCCACCCCCCTTGACAAATAGGAGTAGATTCGACGATTGGCTTGATATAGCGAAGGGCGATTGCTCGTTCAATCACAGCAAGCTTATTGCGATGAATATTTTTAACTTGCCCAATTTGCCCCCAGGTGATCTGAACATCCTCACCTCGAACTATAAAATCAGCAGCTATTTCACAAGGAAGCTCATCAACTTGGAGACTCCCTAACAACGCTTCCGTTAGCATTCCTTCTAAAATTGGGCGATCGCCGTAGGCTTCAAAAATCCAGGCAGGTTTGTCTTCAGAGCCTATCTTCTTCACCTGGAAAACTTCTACTGTAATCTTCTCAGTCGATCCTTCAGTTGTTTTCGCTCCAATACTAGGAGCATTTGATGCTGCTCCTGCCTGAATTTCATTGGATTTAGTCTTTTGCCTTTCTACCGCAATCGATACCTTAAATGGTTCTAAAAGGGTTGTCTTTTCTAATGGCAATTTGCAATTCTGAAGTATAAATCGAAGTTGCCCCCGCCTCACGCCAAAGGTTGCCCGTCCTCCGGGTAGGCCTAACCGAGTGCCCCCTGGCACTATAATCTCCTGCTCACCGCTAAAGTTAACGGTAAGACTGAGATCAAATTCTTGTGAATGAGTTGTTACCTGCTTGCTTAATCTAGGTAAAAACGAGGCTTTAGGGGCTTCAGATTTTTCCTGAAGATGGAGTTTCATCGCTACGCAGTCAGGAAACTTACTCTCTACTTGAGGTTTTGGGCTGGCACTCATCAGGGCAAAAGCTTGAGAACTATGCTGCTCTATTCTGGCACTTCACCTAATTTTGTCTAGAGGAAGGCTACGGTAAGGCGATCGCCGCCTACTTTTGAAATTGTGGTTGCACTCCCCAAATACTTGTGTTAGCTTCAGCGAAGAGGTTCCGTTGAACCCAACTAACCAGTTCAGTAGAACAAAGCAAAACAGGATATAGATCATGGAAGAGAAGCAAGTTGAATTTCTTGCCAAGTCTGCTTGTCGTGTTTTTCAAGACAGCGATGAAAAGAGACAGATTTGGTCTTTAACGGTACCAGCTAAAGAAGTACCTCAAGGTTTTCCTTACGGTCCGAATGCTCGAAACGCTGATCTTGCAGCAAAGCCAGCCAAGGCTATGCTGGAAACTTTGAAGTCGGAACCGGAGCAATTCATTTACTACAACAACGGGATTATGCTTGTTGTTGCCTCGCTTCAGGCAAAGCGCGTTGAAGGGGGGGATTTTGAAATTCGGATCAGGTATAGCGAGCCGACCGAAGAAACTGAAGACTTTGTGGGGCATGGAGTTCTCAACGGAGGCCATACCTACAAAGCTCTGATGCATGCTCTGCATGGTCAACACAGGCGGGGAGAGCGTTATCCAGATTTAGAGCGAGCGTATGTTCAAGTCACTGTAGCTGTTGGGGTTGAGGAAGAACAAGTTTCTAGCATCAGCCGAGCTAGAAACTTGTCTAAAGCAGTTCCTGACTACGCCTTGAAAAATTTAGAAGGCGATTGGCAGGCTGTTGAGAAGTACCTACCTCAGAGCTGTCGCAAGAATGTGATATTCAAACCTAATGAATTTGAAAGTGAATTGGATGAGGCTCCAGAGTATACGGTTGTAGATGTTGTTCAACGCCTTGCGTTGCTTAACAACGAGATATTTGACTTCAGAAAAGACAGCCATCCTGTAGCCGCTTACACAGGTAAAGGTTCTCTCGTTCGCAAGTGGAATAATGAGGACTACAAAGCAATTCTTCCCCTATTGCCTGACATCTTGTGGCTGGAGGAGAAGATCATGGAAGCTCATGAAGCTTTGAACGGACGTAGCACCACAGGTGGAAAAGTTGTTATTTCCAGAGTTAGCGGGTGCAGCAAAAAGCCATCTACTTTAATAACAGGACGTATCTTTAACCTCACCGTTGCACCCCCCTTTGTTATGCCCGTTTTAGCTGCGTTCCGAGTCTTGATCAAAGATGGACAGTGGATCAAGCCAGTGGATGAGCTGTGGGAACAGTATGGAATGATGCTGGTCGATCGTCTTTGGGAAACCTACAAAGTTGAAGGAAGGGCAAGCGCTGCTTCCTTCGGTCGCTCTAAGAGCACTTGGAACACTCTCACCAACTTGATCGCTATGCAGTTCGTCCAAATTTAACGAGAGTTTGAAGCGGATGAGCTAGCGCTATAAGGGATAGACGGCAGGACTCAACTTCGATCATGATTCCGTAGTTACCTGCCGTTTGTGCGTATATTGAGTCACTTATGCGATCGCTCTTTGAAAGTATCAGCTTGTGCAAGATGAACTCATACTTGCACCATTCTTTGCTTATAGCTTGAGCCAATAAATGTGAGGTTGTGTAAATGCGAAATTGGCCTAAATCAAAAAGGACTATTTGGCAGTCTCTACGAATTAAAGCAACAAGAAGGATCTTCCAATTTGCAGAAGGTATTGAGAATCCAAAACGGAAAATTTTGAAGAACCTTAAGGATCATGCAACATTTAATTTGCATGTTCACGAATCTGAATTAATTGCTTGCCCTGAGAACTTAGAGGTCAGCCTAAACAAGATTGGATTTGCAGACTTGTTCTTCTCTGAGGAGTTCGATAGTCTTCAGAAAGGTTTGAACAGGTTATTAACTAGCTATCCTTATTCCTCTTTGGAAGGCAATACAGAAAACCTTAATGCTTGGTTCAACGATATTCGTAAATCTGCTTCTACAAATGCAGCATCTATTTATGTAGGCTCGATTCTCTTTGACAAGAAAGCTAGAAGCTTATTAAAGCTAGTTCATAGCGCTCAAATTTGGCTTCACTACCTTGATTCTTCTTTTATTATTCTTTCGATTTTTGTTAATCCATCGACTGAATTTTTATCAAAATTTTCTCAAATAAGTAAAAGCATCCCCTACCCTCAATCTGAAATTCTAGGTTTTAGCTTCAGAGATGGAATTACTGCATCTTCAAGAAATCCAACGCAAAATGTTAAGCAATTAGAGTTTGAAGAGATTTTCTTGGAACTCAACAAGAGTATCGTAATTTTTTTCAGAAAAACTTTTAATGCAGGTTTGTCAAGTTTTGGTCCTTTGCCTTGTATTGAAGTTATTAATTTCAATGTTCCTTTAAGAGAAATTCCAGAAAAACCATACCTACCAAAGTTTCCTCCAAAGCTTAGAGCCTCCTGCCAATTTCTTAGAAGTTTGGGGTATCCTTTCGATCAAAGATTAATCTACAAAAGCAGAAGTTGGTGGATATTTTATGAGGTTAGTAGAGAGAAATTGCTCTATGAGAATTCTTCCTCATATCAAGTATTAATGAGTTTGCCAGACTATAAAGTTCTAAAATCTGAAGCCAGCTCAGATGATAAAGAATCTATGTTTGGGATTATATCTTATAGACTTCATGAACTTTTCCCTTTACTAGCATTAGAACACTTCTATAAAGTTCTAAAGAGTATGACAATAGAGCTAAAAAATGAGTTAGAGCCAGCTTTAAAGGATCAAATAAAAGGGAGAATTCACCTTAGAACCTTAGAGGTGGGAATTTCAAAAATGACAAGAGTTAATGGCTTCCACTTTCATAACTCTAGGATGGGGGTAGGAATAAATGAGAAATTTCTTCTGTATTTTATAAATAGAGGGGCAGAAGGTCTATCGAGAAAAAAACACAAAGAGGAAGGATCAGTTTTTTTAGCAGAAGATGTGAAGTATCGCATTGACCAAGACAAGAAATTCTGTGAGGGGCAATTAAGCCTTTTAAAGTTAGCTTACTCGCAGATCCTGTCCTCTAAATCGCTCACGCTGAATTATCTTCTCCAACGGAATACTCTCATACTCTCAATCGTAGTTGCAGTCCTTACTGTTATCACTCTACTTCCAGAAAACACTCGAAAAATTTTAGCTATCAAACTATGGAATTTGTTAATAAATCTTTTTTGATACGGAATTTAAAGAAAGTATGGTTTTTCTCAAAACTTACGATCACTTGCTAGTCCACAGCAACTCGCCTAACACAAAAAAAACACTTCTTGCGAGGCAGGGCATTATCGAATTTGGTTTTTACACCATCCCCATCATAATTTAAGTCCTATAGGGGGTAAAGATAGCGAAGATACTGTTGGCGAATTCATCAGAGAAAAATCTATGCAACTCGAGACTTAAGCTCCAAGAATCGAGAGGTACGAGTTTTTGCTAAGGGAACTCCTGAGAGCCAAGCATCCAGACGAATCAAATTGAGAGCAACTGCGGTAAGAATATGCTGAAGATGCGTTTTCGCTAATCCTACATAGCGAGATTGCCGTAGACCCGAACGTCTGACTCCCTGGGATAACGTTCCCTCAATTCCCGCTCGCTGTTGATAGCGCTCCTTAAACTCTGCGGTTTCCTGCTCTTGCCGCCGTTGCTGTAAAACAGCATATTTGGCTTGCGGTTGTAGTGTCAGCCTGCGAGCATATTTTGAGTGAGTACAGCGTTTGCGAACGGGGCAGCGGCGACAATCAGCTTGTGAAAAATGCACATGGATGACGGGCAAACTCCGGTTATCGATCTTTTCTCTCCAAATGATGCTCTGATGTCCTTGAGGACAGGTTACTGTTTGCTCATTCCAATTGACGGCAAATTGGTCTGAAGTAAACTTGGAGTTTTTTCGACTCTGCCAGCTGGGATTGCCTCGCACTGCTCCAACCAAGTCAATACCATACTTTTTGTCACTGTTGAGGATATGGGCAGCGGTTATATATCCTGTATCCATCAGGTGTTCTTTGGGAAGCAGCGTCCTCTCTGATAGGCCTTCATGAACTGCATCAACGACTGCATCATCTGGGGTTGTGGAGAGCGTTGTATAAACGCCAGTGATGAAATGGGGGCAAGCCTCATCGCAGATTTCAGTCAGGTGAGCTTTGTATCCCACCCAATCCACACTTCGTTTGGTGCTGTAATGGGCTGCCACATCATAGGGAGAATGTATCGCTAGCGTAGACGGTGGCATGTCTTTAGGCGATCGCCATTGGAGAGCGCCATCTTCACCTAGTGCATAAAATTGCTGGAGCCAAACTTGTCGGAGGGTTTCTATGGCTGGAACATGTCGTAACCACTCTGGAGAAGAGGCATGATAAACAACATCTAGCAATGTCAATCCATCTTGGCCTATCGTGCGACCCAATGCTTCGCGTTCACTGTCTGATTTAGGCAAGCGATAGTTCTCAGTGCGCCGATGATAGCGCTCAAACCAAGCTGCTTGTAAATGTGGCTCTAGCCAATCTGAAGCCGCAACCGCTAGGCTATTGAGCGCAGCTCGAAAGGTCTCTCCCAATGTTTCGAGGCGATTCAATACTCGAATTGCCCCGAGAACATGAGTGGAATCGGTGCGTTGCCGCTGATGTCCTTTGAGTAATCCCTTCTCACGTAATTGTTCTAGCAACGGGTCTAGCAACAGGGATTCAGCATTGTCTGCCACCAGGCGATCGCGAAACTCACTCAAAATCGAGTAATTGAATCCTGGATCGCTGAGTGGCAGACTGAGGACATACTTCCAATCGATGCGAGCTCGAACAGCATCAGCAGCTTGGCGGTCAGAGAGATTTTCCATGAACTGCATCACACAAACTAAAGCCAACCGCCAGGGAGATTGTGCAGGTTGTCCTCGCCTGGAAAAGAGTGAGACAAAAGATTCGTCTTGATAGAGGCTGCCAAGTGTATCGCGGATTTGAAGGTAGAGGTTACCTTTGGGAAAAGCAGCTCGTGCGACTGCTGCGGTATCCTCTGGAACTGGAGGAATGGGCTGGGGTTGTATGGACATGCTACACCTCTGCTGAGCTGTAAAGCTTTACTCTCATCCTAGGCTAGACGCCAAGCTTCATTTTTCTCTGATGAATTCGCCAACAGTATCTTCGCTACCTTTACCCCTAGATCAGGCAACGAAGTAAAGACCAGCACTGGTTACTGAAAAAGTGCTTCTAATTCAAAACCGTAGGTTTCTGTTCAAATGCCCCCGCTGATCCAAAATACAAGATTCAATATATCGTAATTAGCTTAGCCGCTGGCAATAAAAGCGTAGGAAGCAATTATTTTGTTTTCCTACAAGCTTAAAGACATCAATCAATGCAAACTTTTATACAGAAAAGATTACATAGGTTCCAAGAATATTGCCAAAATTTGATATATCGTAGACTTGGGAGCCACAGGTATCTGTTAATACAGTACACAAATACTAAGTTTACGGTATATTAATTTCAATCAATATTTGGTTCCATAATGTCTCAATGTCCTCCTCAAAACACCCTTGAAGCTTTACATCGATATATCCAACAAGGAGAAACTAAGATTAGTGGCACAAGTTTTGCAAACTTGAAAACTGCTTTGAGGCGGTATGTTCTTCCCAACTTGCCGGGATATAACTTTGTCACTGAAGATCTAGAAGGAGTAGGTTTAGAGTATGTGCTCAGCCAGATTCCTCTGGATGTATTTCTAAATGCTGAGCCCCTTAAACTTCTCTCTGAGGCTTGTCAGGCCGCTTTGGCCGCTGAGCAAATTCGAGCTGATGTAGAGAGAACAACATACCGTCCAGCTGTTAATAAGTTTCTCAAGTGGATACAGCAAGAAACTTGGTATGAGGAGGCTGTCGAAGGGCGATATGGAAAGTATGCTCCTAGAACTCGCTCTGGAACCAACATCATGGCAGCCAATGAAGGTCGAAGAGCACTCCATGCCGATTCATATGGGCTACAGGAGTCTGAACTCACCTCAAAGCTTCTAAAACAGCTAGAACAACTTAATACGTTTTGTACTGGTGAGTATGTTCCGAAGCGCCAGGACAGGAAAATGCGAGCCAAAACTTTTAACAATCATAGAGCACGAGCACTCGATATCCTGGGATGGCTCAAGAATGTTGAGAATTATGAGATCAAAAACTTAGACCTCAAGCTATTGATTGATCTAGACTTGCTCAATAAATTCTTAGCTTGGGGCATTAATGAGCGTGGCAATACTTGTGGTTGGGGAATGGGCTTTTGTGACCTAGCGTTAAACGTTGCAAAGTGGCTGCATTGTTATGAGTCCAAAAGACCCATGTATCGAGATATTGCTGTAGTCGAAGAAATTCGAATGATTAGCAACAATCTATCCAAGCGGTACAAAGAACAGAAAAAGGCTAACAAGAGGGCTAAACGGGCTGAAAAAGAGATGACGATGGAACAGTGCATCGAAATTGTAAAGTATTTGAGAAAATGCTGCGCTCCTCGTGATTCTCTTGGGACAAAACGTTCTGACTTATCAATTATTCGATCCTGGCAGCGTTATTTACTTGTAGCTATTCTGACTTACTGTCCACTACGGCAACGCGAACTTAGAGAACTTGAACTCGAGCGCACGCTCTTTCGCATACTTAATGGCTATCGCATGGTTTTACAGCCAGACGACAACAAAACAGCCGATGAGCGAGACTTCATACTTTCCGATGTATTGGCTCCAGAAGTGGTTGCTGATATTGATGAATGGCTCAACGTTTGGAAACCAAAAGCTCAGGCAGCTACCGCAGACTTAAACAGTTGGTTAGGTCTTGTAGCTCGTCAGGGGTGCAGAAACACCGAAGAGTTAAAACGATACTTAGCAAAGCTAGGAAAACAACATCAGCAAGCCATACAAGCAGGCCGGAGCGAAGAAGCAGAGGGAGTAAGCAAGCGCATACAATCAGCTCAATCCCACGTTCAAACCATGGAGGAGGCAAGAAGTAATTTTCAAAGCAACTTATTCTTCGTCTCTTACGGAAATAGCCAACTAGAAGGATATGGTAAGCAGCTACAGGCAAGTCACTTATTCACCACCGTCACACGTGCTGTATATACGGCCAGTGCAGCACTAAAGATGCTAGAGCACCCGCTATTTAAGGATATTGAGCCACGCAAAACAAATCCTCACTTCTTTAGAAATATTGCGGTTACTCATGAGCGTCGACATGGTGATCCGACGAAGCGAAAGGCTTTTCACAAGGTCATCGGTAACTCTGAGGCAGTTGGGGACCAAGAGTATAACGAGATGCATCCTAGCGAGAAAACAGTTGATGCTAAGGGATGGTGGGAATCACCAACGCTTGAGGGAAAAACAGCGCTCACAGCTCAAATCAAAGCATTAGCATCAAAATTGCAAGCTGAAGAGCGACGAAAACTCTTCTTAGAACTTTTGTAGCTTTGTCACATGAATCTATAAAATCGACTCTCAAAAGCTGTTGAATTGTTCAACACTTTTTTCACTTGAGCGATCGCGTCCTCAATTGGTACAGCAAGCCTATCAATTCATCATCTGTGAGCTGACTTCTACGCTTACCCTGGAAGTTATCAGCAATGAATTGGTGGGCTTGCTCCACAGTCCACCCCAGTCGCCCAATCTGGATCTGAATCCCCACAATCACATCGCTGAGATCCTCATAAGCGATCGTAGAAGGAGCTTGAGGAGGCTGTGGAAAACTCACTTTCCCCCTCCCTTGACCCTCCCATACAGAGTAAACAGAAGTGAAAGAGGAAGAATCACCTTCACTTACCCCCCCACCCTTCATATAGGCAAAGGTGTGTAATTCCTCTCTGGGAGAGTTTTCTAGTGCTTTTGAAGGTGCGATCGCTGGAGATAGTGAGGTAGCTGTAACGGGCTCAGGTTGGTCTATTACATACCATTCGGGATGCCATAGCTCTTTGTACTTCTGCAAGGTGCTGTGGCTGCACTGGGCCAGAGAGGCGATCGCCTTAGCTCGAGCAGTCAGGCGATCGGGTAGTTGACTTTGTTGAGTCAGGTTGAGGACGGCTTGTTTGATTCGGGCTTGAGCGTCTTCGGCTCGCTTCTGGTTGAAGTTGACGATGTTGTTAGCAGATGGGACCTGAGAAGAGGTGCGATCGCGTTTCGGGTTGGTGCCGAGGGGCCAGTAGTAGCTTTCTACGGCTGTGGCCCATTCTTGGGCTCGGCGACTGATTTCGTGCTGGTGCTGACACCACTCTCGATAGCCAGGGCTTTTAATCGCAGTGTGCTCAATGTAGTGAGCCAGTGCTGCACCGGAGAGCGACTGGAAGACGACGCCATAGCAACCAATGGTTTTGAGCAGATGGTTCGTTTGTCCGGGTCCAGTCCACCCTTGCTCCATTTCGGTTTCTAGTTCTTGCTGCCACAGGGTGGTGTTACTGCGGCGGTTGTAGGAGCGGTACTGATGTTGTTTCTTGGCAGTGGCGATTGCCTGTTGCAGTTGCTCTAGATTCTGAGCGGCAGCAGCTTGATCCCACCGGTGGAAGAAGCAGGGCAAGTCGCTGGGCAGGGGTTGGAGGCGATCGCTGAGAAGGACGGAGCCACTACCAGGTTGCAGGGGTAGGCGATGAGCGTTGTATTCGCTATACTCTCCGGCTTTGCTATAGCGTTTGACGTTGGGGAAGACTTCCAGTTGGCCTGCTTTTAGGGGCAGGTGGTGTGCTTCCAGGCAGTGCTTGAGGACAACGGCAAGGCCAAAGGTAGGGACAGCTTCAGGCAGCGGGATGTAGAGGTGGAGGCCACCATTCCAGCTGGAGCGTAGCAGGAGGGTTTGATGAATGCCGATGCTAGCGAGGGCAGCTCGAAGGGTGGTAAGGGCTTGGCGATCGCGGGTGGGATGATGCAGGCTAAGGGCATCGAGGTCGATGAGGCCATAAGTGGTGGTGGAACCGAAGCGGACGCCAACGAGCTGAGCGGCATCTTGCCAGTAGGCCCAGAGGCTACGGGGCTTGAGGGGGTACTGCGTGAGGGTTTGCCAAGCGGGTTTTTGGCCAGCATCGGTAGGGGTAGGGGCGACGATCGCTTGCCAGGGGTAGGGGAAGAGCTGACACAAGCGCTGACCTAAGGAGTCGCGGGGCAGGGGTTCTGGTAGGCGCTGACGAGCTGGCTGAGGGGCGATCGCTTGACTATCACAAGCGGGTAGTTGTTTTCGGGGCATGATGCAACTCTCTAGTCCAGTAAAAGCAAGGGGACAGAGAGTGCAAAGTCAAAGAATATTGCTGCTCGACCTGCAACCGCAGGTAACAATCACGGTAGTTATGCATAGTCTCTCCGTCCCAAACATACGGTGGGCAGGGGATAGAGCGAGATTAACTAAAAAATATTCCTGTACGGTTAGTTTCTCTAGGATCTGCTCCATCCCTGATGTAGCGAGGAATAGAGAGCCATTTGCCTATTAAAAAACGGCACAAAAGGTCTTGTCACTTTTTGCCAAATCACCGTAATATAGACGCATGACACTGTAGGTGACTTAACTCTTAGCGGCCAAGCATCGAAGTTAAAGTCCCCTCTATTCCGTTCAAAAATCAATGGCTTTTCTACCCCTGCTGTTCCACCAGTTGGGGTTTTAGCCTTTTAGGGTGCCTAGAGCATAACCTGCTCCTTCATCACGCAACTAGCATCCCTAAGAATCACAGTTTTCCTCCATTTAGAATCAAGCTTGTTCAGTAGTTTACCTGATCCAACCTGCGATCGCTTCTTCTTTCAATCGATCGAAAGAAATTGAGCAATTTTTTGCCAATCTAACTCGGTCAGTAATGAATACAGCATATGATTGCCCTGCGGTCGCAGCAGTTTTTTGACGAGGTTCGCCTCCTTTTCGATAAACAACGTTTCAAAGTACTCTTGCTGTTCTAGGCTGAGTTGACCTGCGCGAGCTTGGACCAATTGCCGCCCCTGAACCAAGGCAGCTTCTATATCTGCGCCTAAGTTTTGCTGCTCCAGAAGGTAACGCAGTTCTGTAAAGAGAACTGACAAGAGTTTTACTCGTTTGAGCTGGATTTGAAGCTGAGTTGGCTCAAGGGTGGAAGGGCAGGAAGTTTGAATACCTATCTGAACATCCTGCCCAGATTTCTCCTCAAGTTGAACGGTTGCTCGAAGCCAGTCTTGTTCGTAAGTAAAAGCCTCCCAGTCAAATTGCATCATCGTTTTCCTCGAATTGACGTGGGTTATTGACAATTTTACAGGCATAACATGTGATGCTAGTACTAGCGTCATGAGCTAGGAAATACCTAATAAAGCAATGCTGATTGGAGTCCTCAATCGAAAAGGTGGCTGTGGGAAGTCAACAACAGCAGTGCATCTTGCCTACTGGCTATTCCAGCAGCAACAGCGCGTTATGCTAATCGATGCAGATGGGCAAGCAAGCTCTAGCCAGTGGCTTAAAAAGCTGGACATGCCCTCTGTTGTGATCAATGATCCAGACGACTTGTTTGATCAAATTGGTAAGTTTACTGAAGAGTATGATTCCGTGATTGTGGATTCACCCTCAGTTCTCGGAGAACCAGCTAAATCAGTATTGTTAAGTGTTGACTTAGCACTTGTTCCAGTTCAACCTTCTAATCTAGATTTGCTCTCAGCAAAGGATATCGTTCGCTTAGTCAATCAAGCACAGAAAATTCGTAAAGGGCTGCCTAGAGCAGCCATGTTCTTGAGCCGAGCAGCCCGAGGGACAGTCTTGCTTAGAGAGGCACAAGAAGCCTTAAGAAAGACTCAAGGCTTTAAACTATTAAACTCAGTGATTTACCAACGTCAAGTTATTGCTGATGCGCCAGGGCAAGCTGCCACTGTATTCAGCATGACTGGTGAGGCTGCTACTTCAGCAACTAAAGACTATAACAAGCTCTTTGAGGAGGCGATACACTATGGCGAGACGGAAGAGCCTGCAAGATGAATGGGCATTTGAAAACAACTCAAGCTCTGGCGATCACAGCGTTTCTATTGACTTAATTGTCATGCCCACCAGTCAACCTCGCCGCTACTTTGATGCTGAGAAGCTACAGCAGCTTACGGAGTCTATTCGACAGCATGGAATATTAGAGCCGCTTTTAGTTCGCCCTTCTAGCCAGCCAGGGGTTTATGAATTGATAGCCGGAGAACGAAGACTTAGAGCCGCGAAACAAGCTGACCTGTCTTCAGTTCCGGTGATCGTTCGTGAGCTTAATGATGAGGAAGCTTTACAGATTGCGCTAGTAGAAAACTTACAGCGGGAAGACCTAAACGCAGTCGAGGAAGCGGAAGGTATCTTACAACTTCTAGGGCTGAGACTACATATAAACTCTAGTGATGTTCCAGCTTTGCTTTACCGGATGCGCAATGAAGTCGCTGGCAATAGTAATCAGAATATCTTGACTAGTACAGATGGAAAAACTGTCCAGGCTGTCTTCCATGAGCTTGGAACACTTACTTGGGAATCTTTCGTAACCACTCGGCTATCACTGTTAAATTTACCTGCCGAAATTTTGGAAGCTCTAAGGAGCGGGCAAATTGCCTATACAAAAGCTCAAGTAATCGCTCGTATTAAAGATGATGAGCAGCGCCGTAAGCTTTTGGAGGAAGCGATCGCTAACGACCTTTCCTTTTTAGACATTAAGGAGCGAATTGCCAATCTTAAAGCTGATGCAGCCAAGTTACAAAATTCCGCTCCCTCACTTAAGAACCAAATTGATGATATCTTGCGATTAGCAAAGCGATCGCGGGTTTGGAGCAATCCTAAGAAGCAAAAACGGCTAGAAAAACTATTAGTTGAGCTGAGAACCTTGGTTGTTGAGGCTAATTAGTATGAGTTGAAGTAAAGGATGGAAAACTTGTTACTTCCTAAAGTTGTTTTAGGAAAATATCTAACTCTACAAGAGTTTTGTACCTGCACGCAGACCTACCAGAAGTACTCTAGTCAAATTGGCCCATACCCCGAAAATCTGGAAGAAACAATTCCAGCGTTACAATCACTTTGCCAATGGATTATTGACCCCATTATTGATCACTTTAGCAGGGAGCAATTCCATCTAACCTATGGGTTCTGCTCAACAGATTTGAAGCGCTTTCTAAGTCAAAGGGATCCAGAAACAGGCATCAAGAATGGTCGAGTTGACCCTAGCCGTGATCAGCACATGGCTCACGAGAAAAACCGAAATGGCAAGTATTACTGCGATCGCCTCGGTGCTGCCTGTGATTTTCAGATTGCGGGGTTGGAGAGCAATCGCCTTGTGGAGTGGATTTTGGAACAGCAATTACCATTTGATTCGCTGTACTACTATGGAAGCGATCGCCCCATTCATATTAGCCAAAGTCAGAAGCAAAATCGAAACATCTGGACATTTACAGATAAGGGAGTACCAACGCGAAAAGGACTTGAACATTGGGTAGAGTTGATCAAGCCTGCATCTACCAGGTTCCTGATTTAGCCTATGCCACGCAAACGTCGGGAAATTCAAACTGGCTATTACTAGGGATAAAGGTAGCGAAACCTTTATCCATACTACCATCTCACTACTCGCTGCAATAATCGCGAACTTCGTTCGGCTCGGTTTGAATGTCGAGAGGTGTTATTGTTTGCCATTAAACGCTGTCAGAAGTACTCAGTTCAGCCTAATAATTGACCAGAAAACGACGAGAAAACGGATCGCGGTGCCAATATCGGATCAGTCACCCTCGTGATGGCATCGTAGAAAATGTGATGGAAATCAATGTTAACGAAAAGCTGAAACTAGCGAATGTTACAGTTTACAAGTCTTTGTGCGAGAGAAGAGAGCATGCCCCCGCGGACACCAACGCATCGACGCCGTAGTACAGAGTACCTATAACAGGGAGAATTGTATTGGGAAGGGAGAAAGAAGTTCCGACTACTTGGGAGTAACTCAGCCATTTACCATTCCTACGCCAACCCATGAGATTGCCAAACTCCCACCAGATTTCATCACCAGGAAATTTGCCGTCTAGTTTAGCACCACACCCTACATAAATCTGCTTTTGGACGCTAAAGCCAAACATGCCATGGCTGTATTTCACCCAAAGGGCATCAATCGCCCGTAACTCATCACGCGGAAAAGTCAATAATTCTTCTGGTTCAAACCACTCTCCCTCCGTCCTGCCAACTGTCGTAATCATCAGCCGATAGGTTTCTTGATCGGCCTCTTTCCAGTGCCTACTTTTCAGATATTCCTCCAGTTTTGTGTAGCGGAGGGTTTGTACCGTGCTAGTTAGTGCTCTGAGTTCTTGTTCTAAGCCTGGGTCAAGCTTCTCTGGGTTGCGATACTCGCGCAAGCAGTCATAGGCCAGTTGAGCAGCTTCTTTGCCTAAATCGCAGACTTGTTGAATCACATCAGTCATCAACCGAGGGGGCAATTGAGCGCTGTAAAGCAAGATCGTTTCCCGCCATGAAGCTTTATCCCAGTTTTCTCTCACTAGAGCGAGTGATTTGATATGATTTTGGGCTAAAAAGCTGGCCGCAAAATAGCCTTGAAAGCTGAGATGCGGAAACTCATAGTAGCCTAGTTCTCGCTCTACTAATAACTCGCTGATCTGCACCATTTGCTTGAGCAAGGCTTCTGCCCCAACATCTTCTTGTTTTAATAGGGGATGTTTTTTTAGAAAACTGATCAACGACTGGCAAGAAACACGGGGGGAAGACCGTTTCACCATCGCCAGTGCTAACGATTGCAATACCTGATGACTTTTTTCATAAGGCAACAGCATGGGAATGCCCCGCGCTCTAGGGCGATCTTCGAGTTGTAGTTTGCAGATCCCTCGGTAGAGTTCAATGCGCCGTTTGGGTAACTCAGTGCCCGGATCAAAACGGTGAAATGTCGCCAGCATATTGAGCAAGAGTGGGTTTTCGGCCATCTCTTGCAGTTCAGGGCGATCAGGGTCTTGCAGTTGAGTCAACAACTTTTGAGCATTGCGCTCAGCGGCCTCTTTTGCTTGGTTGGCCTGCTTCTCACTGCGGGCACAACGTTCTTGGCAGAGATACCACCGCTTGATGAATCGCTCTTGTTGGTAAGACTTAAACTTCTGGACAAATAGTGGTACAGCCGGGCGTTTGGCAACATAGTCTTTAAATCCGGCAGGGCGAGATGTAATGATGAATGTGGTGCGATGGTACTCCTGCATTTGTTGGCTAATCCACTGGCTAACTCGTTGACGTTGGTCTTCAGCTAACTCATCAAAGCCATCAAACATCACCAATGCTCCCCCCTGCTCCAGCAAGTTTTCAACCCATGCGGGTGGGGGCTTGAGTGGATTGTTGGGCGATAACTTGGGTAGAAAATGGTTCTTAATTAGATCGGGCAAAGTTGGCAACTCAGGCTGTGATAGTTTGTCTCGCCAATCACGCAAGTACAGCAAGAAAGGAATGAGTTTTGGTGCCCGGTAGCGGCGGTATTTTCCTTGCCCATAGATCAAGGCAATGTGGCGTAACAATGTGGTTTTGCCAAATCCTCCCTGTGCCTGAATCGCCATTTGCCGAAATGTTGGATTCTTGCGTGATCTGAGAATTAAATCCCAAATATTAATTCCTTCAGACGATTGGTTTGCTTTTGCAGAATCTTTTCTGTTCTCAATAAAGCGTCCATTACCCTCAATCAGATAACCATTGAGCTGGAGCGGGACGAAGACTTCCTCCAACATAGGGATCGCAGTTTTATCTGGGTTGAAGCCTTCGGTTATGTATTCTTGGCAAGGTTTGGCTTGCAGTTCCAGATATTTCGCTTCAAAGCCTGAAAACTGCCACTTAATTGTCTCATCCAGGTTGGCTAGCAACTGATTTAAGACTTCGGCATCTTGTTTGCCCTTTTCTGCATAAATTTCTGACAACCGCTCAACAAAGTTCTTGCTGTAAGCTGCCCATACTGCCGTCACAATCGTGACGGGAAAGGTAAGGAGAACTTGTGTCCATTCTTGCTTTAACCAAAAGCTAGCAAATAGCCAGCCACTGCCTCCCAATGGCATCCACTGAATTAAAGGCTGTACCACCTGCCGTTGAATAAAGCGACGCTCCGGGCTAGGTTTGTTAGATTCGGAGGTAGGCTCTGGGGAAGGAGAGGATGCTTCGGTGGATTTGGGCGAATCAGCCATATCGTGTTTTTAGGGCATATCTTCCTCAATTTTTAACCTAGGAAATAACAGATGGCATCCGAGTCATTATTGGTAGAGCTTGAAATCAGCCAGCAGATTCTGCGGCAGATGCTGTTCGCCCTGCCTGCTTTGCACGAATAGCCGATCGCACTAACTTCACCTGATAGGGGTCAGCATCTTTTCGCCACAATACACGATGCCCCTTTAATTCAGCACAATGCTCCTCTAAGCACTTTTGCCAACCTCGGCGATCGCTAATGCTCCTTATATCATCCAGTAACCCCCAATCTGATTCTTGACGAGTTAGCTTAGCAAACTTCGCATAGAGAGCATATTCGGTCGTGACGAGCAGATCCTTCTGATGCAGTAGGGGTGGATTGTCCTTTGGGTCATAGTCACGGTAGTGAACGTGCAAATCCCGCAGATCAATCTGCATGCTCGTGTGCAGCGCAGGATGAGGATCAGTGTCAAAGGCTGGATAGAACAAATAAGAAATCTTAGGCTTGCGGAAGTGAAATTTAACGACGTTGGCTTCCTGGGGGCGACCGATCGTGCGAGAGGCACAACCTTCGTAGAGCCGAAGCAAAGGATCAAGTGCCTCGATCGCCGACACATGAACCCACAGTGAATTCGGTCGCTTTTGCCCGATCGCACTACTCTTGCAGCGTTCCTCAACTACCTCCAGATTGCCTAAGGTCATCAACATTAGATCTGCCGCAGCACAAGCTTGTTGATAGCCCCCGAACAGACTCCTGATGTCATTCTGAACCACGGGTGTTAAATCCCGTAGCTTGGGACGACGACTAAAATGGCTCAACGCCAAATAAACTAACAAATCTTGACGGCGGCGATCGCTAATCGCATCCCACTCTTGCGGGTTTGTAGCTTGCAGAACGATCTGGAAGGCCCGCTTTAGGTTGCCAAACTCACTGTTGAGTGTTGCAGTTTCAGGCAACTCTTCTAGGGTTGGCAACCGCCCCCGCTCAGTGAAAAAAGTCATTAGGGGAGTTAGCAGTTCCTTGTAATCTTCAAACCGCTTATTGCTGAGCTGAACCTTAGGAACACTAACGCGCGATCGGAATCGGGAGGCTCGAAAACTTTGTGCCTGAGCTTCATCCCGGAAAACAAAGTAAATCCCCAAAGCTACTGGGATAGAGTCAACTCCCAGCACTTGGTCAATATAAATCTTCAGTTCATCCTGGTCGTAATACTTCTGAAACGTATTACGGCTGGTAATGATCCCATCGCCGTAGGCAATTTGGCTATTCCCCTGAGCGATGAGAACCTGCGCAGCCACAATCAGTACTTGCTGAGTCAGATCCCAAGCTTGAACCAACGCCTCTCGACGCTCTGCCTGAGATTCAATGACATTGATCACGTAGCCTAAATTGATGACATCAGCAGCAACTTGAGCTACATCCGGACGATAATGGGGGTCCCAACCAGAACACTCATAACCCAACTTAGTGACCCGCTCAACATCACCTCCCTGACCACAACCGTAGTCGAAGAATGTCATGCTCTGCTTCAACAGTCCAGCTTCCAATGCCAGACGAACAGGTTTAGACAAGTCATTGCGGCTAATAGCAGCTTTGTGGCGATCGATTTTGACTTGGGCAGCTTGGGCATTAAGAAGCGATCGATGAACCAAGGTATGCCCCTGGAATGCCACCTTGAACTGAGCCAGCCGCTCTTCCCAAACCAAGCGAGTGCCAATCGCCCGAGGATTGTCAAGCAGGCCCAGAGCTTCTTCTTGCCGAGTTAGTGCTGCAAATTGCTGGTAATAGGGATAATTAATCGTAACAAAAGTTTCCTTGCGATGCAGAATAAACGGGTTATCGGCATCCCCATAGTCCCGGTGCTTCACCTCACGGGTTTGTAGATTCACTTGGATGCTTGATTGAAGGGCAGGGTGAGGATCAGTGTCAAATTCTGGATAGAACAGGTAAGAAACGGTCGGCTTCGCTGTACTGAATTTGACTACGGTAATCCCCTTAGGAGAAGAGGCAATCTGCCTTGCCTCGCTTTCATAGGCTTGCAGAAGCGGATCTAATGCCTGTAGGGCCGAGATGTGAACGTATAGGGCATCGGGCAACAGCTTACCTACCTTACTTCGTTGACAGGTAATCACGATCGCTTCGAATTGAGCCAGACCACAGGGCATTGATTGAGTAATTTGGCAGTTTTGCTTGAACCCGACTGGAACCTATTATGCTACTGAACTTGGTATGATGTGAAACTCTGTCCAAGAAACCGCTTGAATATAAAGCGATCATGGTAGTTTGTAAAATTCCTCTGGCTGAGTTTACCAATAGCATAAGGAACTTCTCAACAGACTACGGGTAGTACACAATAAAGTACATCGGTTCTATAAAAAGGGCTATGGTAGAGCAAATCAGTCTTGATCTTGGAAGGGTTGATACTCGTCAATCGAGTGTCTTTGCTCGCCACGAAACTTTTCACCCCCGGTTTGGCTGGCTGAAGAAGGGCTTCGATTGTGCCATTCAAGATCCAAGGGTGTTTTTGAATGAGGGCGCTCCCATTCAGCTTGGGGTTGGAAAAAACATGGTTCGCTCCATCCGCTATTGGGAACAGGCTTTTAAGCTGTTACAGGATGATCAACCGACAGACTTTGGACAGCGGTTACTAGCCGACACAGGATGGGACCCATTTTTAGAGGATTCCGCCTCGCTCTGGTTGCTGCACTGGCAGTTGCTTAAACTCCCTTGCTATGCAACTACCTGGTATTTCACTTTTAATTTATTCCGTTCAGTCGAATTTACTGAACAAGACCTGCTCGTTGCTTTGGAGAACTATTACCAGAAACAGCAAGGGCTACGAACTGCTTCGTCTTCGTTTCAAAAAGACGTTCGTTGCCTCTTAAAAATGTATGTAGAGCAGCAAAGCAAATCGGGGTTTACAGAAGACTCCATTGATTGCCCTTTTACCGAGTTAGGGCTGTTGCATACCGCTGGCGATACTCGTATCTACACGTTCCGGGTAGGGACGAAAAGAAATTTACCCCCAGCTGTCGTCGTTTCTGCTTGTCTAGAGTTTGCAGCCCAGGATCGGCAAGGGCAGGGTACGATCGCCGTCTCTCGCTTACTATATGAAGCAGGTAGCCCAGGGTTAGCCTTCAAGCTATCAGAAAGTGCTTTGTGTAATGCAATTGAGCAAGTTGCCCAACAGCATGAGCCAATTAGTCTATCGGACACAGCTGGATTAATTCAATTCTCCTTTACAGAAGATCCTCTGATTCTGGCGGAGCAAATTTTGCAAGATTATTACCAGACGAGGTGAGGTAAATGGCTCAAAAATTTTTATCGCAGTACTTTAGCCTCAACCGTCGCTATGCTCGCTCGGTTAATTTAGAGCGAGATCTGGAATTGCCAGATGCTGTAGAAGGATACATTGTGACGGAACGAGCAGTGGATGCGTTACGGCGCATGTTACCTGCTTTTACTAAAAATAGCCCTCAACGTGCCTGGACACTGACTGGGGTTTACGGTACAGGTAAATCAGCATTTGCTCACTTTTGGGCAGGGCTTTGTGCGTCAGAGGCTGGCCCTGTGCGACAAAAAGCGTTGACAATCGCAGAGCGGGCACTGGGATCAGCCAGTCCTGAGCTACAAGCGCTTACGGATGGATTGCCACGGCGGGGACTCGTGCAAGCAGTTAGCACTGCTCAGCGGGAGCCTCTCAGTCATACCATCGTCCGTGCATTAAGGCGAGGGGTTGAAATATTTTGGCGAAGGAGCCGCAAGAAGCCAGAGATATTGGCTGATTTAGTAGACTTAGAGATAGAGCTTGCCGCTGGTCACTCGATTGAGGAAAAGCAAGTTCTGCAACTGATTCAGGCAGTGGCGCAGGCAGCAAAGACGGATGTCCTACTCCTGATTGATGAGTTAGGCAAGACGTTGGAGTTTGCAGCTCAACATCAAGGCGTTGCAGACTTATACCTGTTGCAGCAAATCGCAGAACTCCCTGAACGTACGCCTTATCAGGTGTATCTCGTTGGGGTGTTGCACCAATCCTTTGGGGATTACGGAGAACGGTTAGCTTCCAGTGAGCGGAAAGAATGGTCAAAAATTCACGGGCGATTTGAGGATATTCCCTTCACAGAATCGCCGGAACAGATGACTCGTTTACTGGGACAAGCCATTATCCATAACGAAGCAGGCGCTTTGAAAGAATTAATTCAGCAACGAGCAACGGTATGGTTTGAGCATCTAGCTGAGCACCTAGAATTAAGTGATTTGTCGTCTGCGGTACTAGCAGAGGCTTATCCACTTCATCCACTGACCTCTCTGGTATTACCCCAGCTGTGTACGAGGTATGCTCAAAACGATCGCTCTCTCTTTACCTTCCTGACGAGTTCTGAGCCATATTCCTTTAAGCAATTCTTAGATTCAACGGCTCTCAATAAAAATTTAATTCCAACGCTAAAAATCCATCAGGTTTACGACTATTTTGTAGAGTCAGCAGGGATGGGGTTGTCATCTCGTCCCAATGTTCAGAAGTGGCTAGAGGTTCAGGGGGTTGTTGCAGATGCCAGCCGTCGAATGGATCTGTCACCTGAAGTAATTCAGGCACTCAAGACGATTGGTACGCTTAATTTAATTACATCGGCAGGGGCACTACGGGCAACTCAAGCCCTGTCAATCTTGCCATTGTGTGAGTCGCCTGATGAAACGACTAGCGATAACCCTTGGCAAACGGCGATTCAAACCCTTTTAGAGAAAAACCTAATTACTTACCGTAAGCAGTTGGATGAACTGCGAATCTGGGAGGGATCTGATTTCAATGTTCAGATTGCGATCGACCAGTATTTTGAACAAGAACGGGGATCGCTAGTTGAGATCTTGTCACGGGTGCGTGCCTTAAAACCATTGGTTGCTCAACGCCACAGTTACCGAGTGGGAACCCTCCGCTATTTTGAGCGGCGATATGGAGATAAGACTCATGACCTATCCACCCTTCAAGTATCTAAGCCAGATTATGACGGCTTGATCGTGTACTGGATGGAGGCACAACCTCTTGTAGAAGCTCCCCCTTCTACCACTAAAGATGGTAAGCCTCTTATTGTGGTTAATACGGCTCATCTCAAAACCTTGCGCGACCGCGCGATCGAATTTGCCGCCTTAGAAAAGATTCAATCAACCGCTTCAGAATTGCAAACGGATGGGGTTGCTCGGCGGGAAGTGCGGCAGCGGTTGGTGCAAGCAGAAAACTTGATGGATGAGACATTAACTCAGGCACTTGATCCCGCTAATTCTGAAAGCTTTTCCTGGTTTTTAGGAGAACAGCAGGAGATTCGAGATAGCGCCGATCTCAATGCAGCATTATCGGAGGTGTGTGAGAAGGTCTATTGCCATAGCCCTACTCTTTGGAATGAATTGATTAACCGGCGAGAACTTACCTCTCAAGGGGCAAAGGCGCGGCGTGAGTTGATTGAAGGCATGCTGAACCATGAAGATCAGGAGAAATTGGGACTGAAGGGCTATGGTCCTGAAGTGAGCATGTATTACTCGGTGCTGGCAGAGCCAGGGATTCACCGCCAGGAGAATGGAGAATGGGGTTTCTATCCGCCAATTGCAAATCGTTCTGCCAAACAAAAAGGCAATGGCAGGACAGATTTATCAAGTCTCTGGCAGTCAGTTGAATCCTTTTGTTTGAAATCTGCTGAACAACCGCGCAGCCTCGATCAGCTATACGCCTTGCTAGGGGCTCCACCCTATGGCGTTAAACCAGGGGTAATCCCAGTGCTGTTAGCTGCTATGCTGCTTTACCACGTTGATGATGTCGGGCTTTATCATGATGGGACGTTTGTTCCGGTGTTGACGGCTCCTCATTTTGAGTTGTTAGTGAAACAACCCGGACGGTTTGCCGTTAAATCGTTTGAAATGGCAGGGCTGCGATCCCAGGTCTTTCAAGAATTGGAAGCTATTTGGCGGAGTCGAGTCCCTGCGGGAGTACGGAACACTTCGCTCTTGGCGATCGCCAAGCCGTTGTTCCAGTTCGTCAAGAAGCTGCCAGCCTACACCCTGAAAACTCAACAACTGAGTGCTGAAGCTCAGGCAGTCCTGAAAACGTTGCAAACAGCTCAAGAGCCAGATAAACTATTGTTTACTAGTCTGCCTCAAGCCTGTGGGTTGGCTCCCATTCGGCATGCTGATCCAAATGATGAATCGGCGGCACGAACCTTCCGCAAACGGTTGGTTAAAGCACTTCATGAATTAGAGATTACCTATGAAAATCTCCTGAGTACTGGTCGGCAGTTGCTTCATGCTGCTTTCGGAGTCCGTAGTAACCTAGAGCATTTGCGGCCTGATTTGCGTGTGAGAGCCAACTACTTGGTCGATCGCTGCTTGGAGCCAATGCTGAGGCGCTTTACGCTAGCGGCGAGCGATACCATGTTGGCAGATACGGAGTGGTTAGAATCCCTGATGATGATTTTGGCAGATAAGCCTGCCCATACTTGGAGCGATGACGATCGCGCTGCCTTTGAATTGAAGCTGAATGATGTTGCTCGACAGTTTAAGCGACTAGAAGCCTTACAAAAAGATATTGCAGCGACTGACCATGAAGGCTTTGAGGCATATCGGCTTACCGTCACCAAATCAGACGGACACGAACTAAACCAGGTTGTCTGGATTGACCAGACCCAGGAAGAACAACTGAATCGGTTAGTGGATGAGATCTTAGACAAGCCGACCCTCCGGAACGATGCTAAACTGCGGCAAGCTTTGATTGCTAAATTGGCAAGAGAGGTGTTGCAGGTACAAACCCCCGACGAATTGAAGGAAGTCCGTCAGAGGCGGGGTAAACGGAAAACGAAGGTGGTGGATTAAGGGAGATGGTGAAGCAGCCCATTCGACATATTCTGGGGCTTTCAGGGGGTAAGGATAGTACTGCCCTAGCGGTGCTGATGCGACAAAAGTACCCTGACCTGCCGATGGAGTATTTTTTCTGTGATACCCACAAGGAACTGTCAGAAACTTATGATTATCTCGATCGCATTGAGGCTCGGCTGGGTATCAAAATTATTCGCTTAAGTGCCGATCGCGGTTTTGACCATTGGTTAGAGGTGTATGGAGGCGTTTTGCCATCTCCTCAAGTGCGATGGTGTACAAAACAAATGAAGATTAAGCCTTTGGAGGAGTTTATCGGTGATGACGATGCCATCAGCTATATTGGCATTCGTGCAGATGAACACCGGGAAGGCTATATTTCGACAAAGCCAACAATTCAAGCCCGTTACCCCTTTAAGGAACATGGGCTAGTTAAGGCAGATATTATTCGGTTGTTAGAGGAAAGTGGCATTGGCTTACCAGACTATTACCGCTGGCGCAGTCGCTCAGGATGTTACTTCTGCTTCTTCCAGCGGAAGTATGAGTGGGTGATGCTAGCGCAGGAGCATCCTGACCTATTTGCCAAGGCGATCGCCTACGAGCAAAACCATAGCGATGGTCGAACCTACACTTGGACGCAGGGCGAAACATTGCTGGGATTGCTAGCACGTAAGGATGAAATTATTGCAGACCATGAACGAGCGATCGTACGAGAGGCAAAAACAAAGCCCAATCAACCGTTGGCAGAAGTGCTGGAAGCGGTACTCGATGAAGATGATGACACGTTACCCTGTTTGGCATGTCACTTATAGTGATCAAGGAAGTAGACGCTATGATACTCAGCCCTCTAACCCCTCAATGCAAATAGGCTACGTCAGTTTAACCGCAGCCTGCCATTAAGAACATATAGCTGTTTCCTAAATCTTCACTGGATAAGGCAAATTTGTGATCGCTCCTCACCTGGATCAACCAAATTCGCCATAATACTCAAGATTGAGCGATCGCGGCGAATATGCTGGGCAATCGGGGGGTGCCCCGAAGGGAACCCGGTAACAACCAAAGATCCTTACCTGGAGGCAACGGTTACATTACCAAGCAATCGGGGCAAAATGGACTAGAAGCCCGCCAATGGTAGACGGAAATGGTTGATGCTCCCTATGATTTTGCTACTCAGAAGGCAGCTATTGCAGGGCGATTTGCAAAAGACTACGAGTTCACCCTCCGATGGCTTCCACAATATATAGAAGAGTTTCCAGTAGCGATGCAAGCTATTCAGTTGAACTGGCAAAAGTGTAATTTTATTCGTGATGCTCAAACTTCCATCCCAAATAAGTATGGAGTGTATTGCTTTTCAACGAAATTAGGAAAGCCTTTTGCAGAAGACCTTCATATTCCCTTGTACATTGGAAAAGCTGCTCAACAATATCTTTCGGAAAGGTATAAAGATTATCTTATAGAGGCAAAAAATATTACGGGTCGAAAAAAAGTAGTATTTATGCTTAATAAATATCGTAATCGCTTAGTTTTTTGGTGGGCTGAACTACCTCGAATTCATGTAGATGCTGTAGAAGAACATCTTCTTATGTGTTGCCGAACTCCATGTAACGAAATTATCCCTGATAGACAGAAACACTGGGGTAAAGCATTTTGATAAGTACATTTGTCTAGGAGAAAGAAAAGTGCCAGATTACGTGCCAGCATTACAAGCTCGGATGGGTGATTGGAGATACTACGTTACCGTAATGAAATTGGGTAAAGTCGCCCGTGAGTGTAGGCTTGCAGAGGAAATTCATACAGATAAGGATCTTGATGCTTTAATCCAAAGGGCAATTCAAGATCGTGTTGAAAAAGAAATGGTTCCTTACCTTATCCATGAGCCGCAGCGATTCTACGGTGCTTTAGTCGTGGCTGTTTATGGAGGAGAACCAGAGTTTTCACCAGTAAGAGTTGATGAGCATGAACTCCTAGATGATAAAGACAGAGGCAGTTATGGCTTTGGATTACTTCGTTTTGATGGAAGTCAGGTCTACTACGCTTTGGATGGACAACACAGATTAAAGTCTATCCAAGAAGCCATAAAGATAGAACCTGACTTGGCAAAAGAAGAGATTACTGTAATTATCCTTAAACATGAGGATTCTAAGGAAGGGCTACAACGAACTCGCAGATTATTTTCTACTCTCAATCGGCGCGCAAAACCAACATCTTCTGGTATGAATATTGCCATTGATGAAGATGACGGAGTAGCGATCATTTCACGTCGATTGGTAAAAGAAAGTAATGTGTTAAAAGGATTAGTTTTAAATACTTTGGGCTCTAAGCAACTTGCACCAAGTAAAGCAAATGAATCGTACATTACAACGCTTGCCTCTCTGTATGAAGTAAACGAGATTCTGCTTAGTGCTTATGAAGGGGGTCTACAAATTGATAACGATTTCAAAAGATTTAGACCTTCAAGTGATGATTTGGATAAATATTATTTGTTTTTAGAAGAAATATGGGAAAAGATGCTCGATTGTTGCCCTGGATTTGATGCTGTTAAAAGCGGGAGAAAAAAACCGGGTGATCTCCGTCTTCTCCTTGATTCTGATGGTTTACCTACTATAAACGACCATCAAAAACTTATTTATGGTGGTAATGTTTTTCTACGTCCAGTTGGTCAGTATGTTGTTGCAGAGGTTATCAAACAAGCTGGTATTCAAAGAAAGTCAATTCCAGATGTAATTGTAGCAATTATGACTCAGGTTTCAATGAATATTGATGATGCACCCTGGGCAGGTGTAATCTGGAATCCATTAGCACGTTCCATTATTGGTGGAAGAAAAGAGAGATCACTCATCGCCACAATGATCAACCATGCTTTAGGGCTTAGAACATCAGTAAAAGTTCGTGAGCTCAAGCAGAAATATCGTGATGCTATTGGTAATAAAAAAGCTTCCCTACTTCCACTTATCAATTGGTCTGGACAAAATGATCAACCTCACGAGGAAGATGAAGAAGATTAAGACTAATAGGTGATTAGAAGTGTGATTTATCTTGATTACCATGCAACAACTCCCGTTGATCCACGAGTAGCTGATCGCATTTACCATTACATGGTTACAGAGTTTGGCAACGCTAGCAGCACTGATCATGAGCAGGGCGATCGCGCTGAGACCGCTGTTAAGCAAGCTGCTAAACAAGTTGCTGACCTCATAGGAGCCTCACCGGGGGAAATTGTTTGGACATCCGGTGCAACTGAAAGCATCAATCTAGTAATTCAGGGGGGCCTAACCCCTAACTCCACAAACCCCCATCGAATTGGCTTAATGCCGATCGAACACAAAGCAGTCCTTGATACCTGTCGCGCTTTAGAGAAGCGAGGTTGTGCTGAACTAGTTTATCTGCAAATAGATTCCAGAGGCAGGCTTGACCTCGAACATTTGGAGCAGGTCTGCACTAAGGGGATGTCTCTGCTCTGTGTCATGGCAGCTAACAACGAGATTGGCAACATTTACCCTATTCAAAAGGTTGGGCGAATTGCTCAACGCTATGGCATTCCTTTTCTATGTGATGGCTCTCAGGCAGTCGGTAAAATTCCCATGCAATTTGAAGAGTGGGGCATCACCTACCTAGCAATCTCTGCCCACAAGCTCTACGGTCCTAAAGGTGTTGGAGCGCTAGCTGTGCGTAGAGGCTATCAATTGGAACCACTTATATTTGGTGGTGGTCATCAGCGAGGAATGCGATCGGGCACTCTTAACGTTCCAGGGATTGTAGGGTTGGGAGAAGCTTGCCGGTTGCGATCGCTGGAGATGGAGGAGGATGAAAGGGCGATCGCAAGCAAGCGCGACCGTCTTCAAGCTCTCTTATCTAGAGAAGTAACCGATTTGATAGTCAATGGGGATGCTGAGAATCGACTAGCAGGAAACCTTCACATCTCAATTCCAAACATTCCCAACAGTGCAATTATTGCTAGGGTTCGTCAAAAAATAGCAATTTCTACAGGAGCAGCTTGTTCAACTGGTATTGAAACTCCCTCTCATGTTCTCCATGAAATGGCTCTTCCAGAATCTTTGATTGAGGGTGCACTCCGGATTGGAATAGGTAAGTTCACGACTAATGAGGAAGTTGAGGCAGCAGCTCATGTCTTATCCAGTACCATTGGGGCAATTAGAACTATCCTCTATACCTGAACTTGCTTCCAGACTGTATTTAGAGAGATAGCCTATCAATCTTTCAAAATGGACCAGCGGGGGCATTTGAACAGAAACCTACGGTTTTAACTGGAATCTTTATTCCATAGGACTTCTATCTACTGTTAGGGCGAGCGCTAGAAAAAAGACTGTTTTCTTTGTGCTCGACTTCTGAGCACGCTTGAGTCTTGATCAGCATAAGAAAACCCTGCGAAGCGCCATGAATCAGCAAGCCCTCAAACCCTCTGAAATTGCTCGGGTGAATGTGGACACGACCGTGCAGGAGAAGGCAATTGCCTTTCCCACCGATGCTCGCTTGTACGACAAAGCCAGACGAGCCTTGGTGCGCTTTGCTCGCAAGCATCACGTCCAACTGAGGCAGAGCTATGTACGACTGGGCAAGCAAGCCTTATTCCGCCAAAGTCGCTATGCCGCAGCCAAGCAAGGCAAGCGAGCAAGGCAACAAACTCGCAAACTCCGCACCTATCTAGGACGAGTCATTCGTGACATTGAGCGCAAGATGAAGCAACTGCCGCCAGAGTTGCAGGCACTCTTGGAGATTGCCAAACGCATCTATGTGCAACAGCCCAAGGACACAGGCAAACTCTACAGTGTGCACGCACCTGAAACCGAATGCATCGCTAAGGGCAAAGTGCACAAACGCTATGAGTTTGGCTGTAAGGTGGTGCTCGTGACCACTCATGCCAGCAACTGGATTGTGGGCATGGATGCGGTGCATGGCAATCCCTATGATGGAGCCACCTTGAGAGAAGCACTGAGTCAAACCCAACACCTCACGGCTATCAAACCGAAGCAAGCTGCTGTGGACAAAGGGTTTCGAGGGACCTCTCATCATCCTCCTGATGTGGAAGTCCTGGTGGCAGGCACCCGCAAGCGGAACCAGGCACTCAAGCGACTGCTCAAACGGCGCAGCGCGATTGAACCTGTGATTGGGCACGTCAAACAAGACCATGCTCTCAAGCGCAACTATTTGAGAGGACAAGACGGTGACCGAATCAATGCCTTCCTAGCGGGTTGTGGCTTCAACTTGCGGAAGCTGTTTCGCTTCTTTTTAAGCGCTCCTCTCCTTCAACCTCAGCCGATCGCTTAAGGACGGTTTTTCAGGGACGACTAATTAAACCCTGCTAAATTTATCTTTCTTAGCCTTGCTAAAGGAGTGAACGTGCTCGTCGGTTATGCACGAGTGTCCAAGGCAGATGGTTCGCAACTGTGAATTGACGACCGCGATGCTCTACACCTACGCAATGGTGACAGCTCTGTCAAAGAAGCTGAACCGCGATTGCTAGATGGGGTAAAGGTAGCGAAGATACTGTTGGCGAATTCATCAGAGAAAAATCTATGCAACTCGAGACTTAAGCTCCAGGAATCGAGAGGTACGAGTTTTTGCTAAGGGAACTCCTGAGAGCCAAGCATCCAGACGAATCAAATTGAGAGCAACTGCGGTAAGAATATGCTGAAGATGCGTTTTCGCTAATCCTACATAGCGAGATTGCCGTAGACCCGAACGTCTGACTCCCTGGGATAACGTTCCCTCAATTCCCGCTCGCTGTTGATAGCGCTCCTTAAACTCTGCGGTTTCCTGCTCTTGCCGCCGTTGCTGTAAAACAGCATATTTGGCTTGCGGTTGTAGTGTCAGCCTGCGAGCATATTTTGAGTGAGTACAGCGTTTGCGAACGGGGCAGCGGCGACAATCAGCTTGTGAAAAATGCACATGGATGACGGGCAAACTCCGGTTATCGATCTTTTCTCTCCAAATGATGCTCTGATGTCCTTGAGGACAGGTTACTGTTTGCTCATTCCAATTGACGGCAAATTGGTCTGAAGTAAACTTGGAGTTTTTTCGACTCTGCCAGCTGGGATTGCCTCGCACTGCTCCAACCAAGTCAATACCATACTTTTTGTCACTGTTGAGGATATGGGCAGCGGTTATATATCCTGTATCCATCAGGTGTTCTTTGGGAAGCAGCGTCCTCTCTGATAGGCCTTCATGAACTGCATCAACGACTGCATCATCTGGGGTTGTGGAGAGCGTTGTATAAACGCCAGTGATGAAATGGGGGCAAGCCTCATCGCAGATTTCAGTCAGGTGAGCTTTGTATCCCACCCAATCCACACTTCGTTTGGTGCTGTAATGGGCTGCCACATCATAGGGAGAATGTATCGCTAGCGTAGACGGTGGCATGTCTTTAGGCGATCGCCATTGGAGAGCGCCATCTTCACCTAGTGCATAAAATTGCTGGAGCCAAACTTGTCGGAGGGTTTCTATGGCTGGAACATGTCGTAACCACTCTGGAGAAGAGGCATGATAAACAACATCTAGCAATGTCAATCCATCTTGGCCTATCGTGCGACCCAATGCTTCGCGTTCACTGTCTGATTTAGGCAAGCGATAGTTCTCAGTGCGCCGATGATAGCGCTCAAACCAAGCTGCTTGTAAATGTGGCTCTAGCCAATCTGAAGCCGCAACCGCTAGGCTATTGAGCGCAGCTCGAAAGGTCTCTCCCAATGTTTCGAGGCGATTCAATACTCGAATTGCCCCGAGAACATGAGTGGAATCGGTGCGTTGCCGCTGATGTCCTTTGAGTAATCCCTTCTCACGTAATTGTTCTAGCAACGGGTCTAGCAACAGGGATTCAGCATTGTCTGCCACCAGGCGATCGCGAAACTCACTCAAAATCGAGTAATTGAATCCTGGATCGCTGAGTGGCAGACTGAGGACATACTTCCAATCGATGCGAGCTCGAACAGCATCAGCAGCTTGGCGGTCAGAGAGATTTTCCATGAACTGCATCACACAAACTAAAGCCAACCGCCAGGGAGATTGTGCAGGTTGTCCTCGCCTGGAAAAGAGTGAGACAAAAGATTCGTCTTGATAGAGGCTGCCAAGTGTATCGCGGATTTGAAGGTAGAGGTTACCTTTGGGAAAAGCAGCTCGTGCGACTGCTGCGGTATCCTCTGGAACTGGAGGAATGGGCTGGGGTTGTATGGACATGCTACACCTCTGCTGAGCTGTAAAGCTTTACTCTCATCCTAGGCTAGACGCCAAGCTTCATTTTTCTCTGATGAATTCGCCAACAGTATCTTCGCTACCTTTACCCCTATAGAGAAGTAAAACACTCAATGGGTATGGGTAAGAAAGGCCAAAAGTCGCGCCGGGGCAAACCGGAAATATATGACGAGCCAAAATCTAAAATCGTGGTGCTCAACATGACCGCCACTGGATTGCAGTTGCTAGACCAGAAAATTCAAGCACATGACCCCAAACTGTCGTGTTCTGAATACATCGAACGCCTAGCCAGAGGTACTCTATAGCGTATCCTTCCAACTCTTCATACATTGGAGGCGATCGCAAGATTTAGGAAGACATTTGTATAGCAATGGAGAGATTTTGGTCGCTAAGGCTAAAAAGTCTATGTAGATTGCTTTCGGTAGCTGCATTGATTCGTTTCTCAATAAATCAAACAGTCCGAAAAACAACCATTTTACGGACTGTTAGACTAAAATGCTTCCATGCCACCCTCCAACACGCTCTCTAGACAACCCAATCTCACTTACCGCAGCCGGGAGTACTTAACTCCCAGGGAAGTGCAGCGCCTGATTGAATCGGCAGGGCAACGCGGCAGACATCCTCTGCGCGATCGCACGTTGTTGTTACTGATGTTCCGGCATGGATTGCGAGCGGGAGAAGCTTGCTTGCTGAAGTGGGATGCAGTGATGCTGGAGGAGCGCTGTATTGCGATCTCGCGTCTCAAAGGCAGTAATAGTGGCGTACATCGCCTGCAACCGGATGAGCTGGAAGCGCTGGTGTTGCTCCGAGAACGTTACGCTGGCAGTTATGCTCTGTTTGTGAATGAACGAGAGACGAGACTGACGACGGGGGCCATCTCAAAGATGATGAAGCGTTCTGGGGAGTTGGCGGATCTCCCTTTGCCGGTGCATCCGCATATGTTGCGTCATTCTTGTGGATATTATCTGGCGGAGCAGGGATTACCGACGCGGGATATCCAGGAGTATTTAGGACATAAGAATATTCAGCATACGGTGCGGTATACGGCAGCCAATCCGGCTAGGTTTGATCGCATTATTTGGATGTAGAAGGAGACGAAGTAGGCCAGTGATGGTGAAGGCTGTGACAATCCACCGCAATGAGTAGCATGTTAAGAGGTGCTGGGGTTGTTCAGTTGATTGGGGAAGCGGTGCTTGATCTCTTCGATAGGAAGTAGCAAACTGGCTTCGATTTCCTCACGAACTTCTTGGCTAACCTGGCAATCACTGTTAAGGCACTCAACTAGCAATTTGTTGGCATCGTAATATTGCTGCAGTTGTTTTATCTCGGTAGCGCTAAACTGCCAGTCATGCCACATATTGTGATGTTCAATCATCACGGCTCTTAGTTGGATTACCCAGGATGAACCATTAGCCTGCCACCATTGTTGAATATAATCCCAATTTTCCCAAGGATCTGGAAGTTGTTCCTTAAGTTTGGCAAGGGATTGGTAGAGTGCAAGGGCGTAGCTGTGGGCGCGGGCAAGGCTGAGGAACCAGTCGAGGTCGAGGTTGAGGTCACGGAGCAAGTCGAGAAAGCGCTCGGGATCGAGTCCGATGAAGCGCTCAAGGTCGAGGTCGAGGTCGAGGTTGAAGAAGTGGTCGAGGGCGCGCTCACGGGCCAGGCCGACAGCTAGGTTGAGGGATAAGAAGCGGTCGTCGTTGCAGTCGAAATTGAGGGCATGGGCGTAGATACGGGAACGGGCGAGGCCGAAGTCGAGGCCGAGGTCGAGGTCGAGGTCGAGGTCGAGGCCTTCGTCAACAGTGCGGGCAAGTTTGAGGGCGTGGTCGAGGTCGAGGTTGAAGAAGCGGTCGAGGTTGAGGGTTTGGGCAATTTCGAGGGCAAAGTAGAACGCTCGAACGGCAGCGGGTTTGTAGGGCACGTTTGCTGAGCAAGATTTCTGCTGAACCCAGTTAAGAAATTGTTGAAGTTTTTCGTCAGTTGCCAGCATCTTATCAATCCGAAACTTCGTCTTAAGCAGCAGAGAGTCTGCCTCCTCCATCATCCCTACCGTTAATAGCAGGATTTCTCGCCATCGCTTCTCGGTCAAATGGGAAATGAGAAATGGATATAGTTCATCACGCTTTTCAATTCGACGAGCAGTAAAATACTCGTGAAAAGTCAGGTGGCTGAAGGAGTAAATGCCTCGTGCCCTTTCTACCAATAGTCCATGCTGTGCCTCAATGGATTTCAAAACAGCCTCACTATCAATTTGCAATGCTTCCGGGTTAGTACTGGCATTCGGTCGGTTCCAGATGTATTGCTCGATTTGCTGCTCTACTACCCTTTGCTTGAAGAAATACTCACTTCCTTCAAAGGTAGTAAAGGCAATCTGGCTCAATAAGTCTTCCTTACGCTTCAAAGACAAGTCTTTGTAGGCGTCATCTCGCTTGATGTTGCGTTTGACATCCCATTTCTTCAGTAAGATGTCCAAACCTTCCTTGTAGAGTTCTGCTCGGTTTGTCGGAAAGTCTGCCCGTTCTTCAAATACTAGACATAGAAGGGTAAGAAGTAGAGGATTAGTTGCTAGTTCTGTCAGACGTTTGTGGGTTTTCAGTTCTTTGGGAAATTGGTCTGCTTTGGTTGGGTTTTTCCGATGAAACCAGTTCTGGGAAAACTCAGCAATCTGGTCATCATCGAAGTCAGCAACTTCAACCTCTGTAAACTGCTCAAAGGTATACTCTTGGGCAGCAATCCGGCAGGTAATGACAAACTGGCTGGCATGACACAGGGCAGAAATACTACAGATTTCTTGCAACACACGATCGTGATCTACATCCCGAACTTCATCTAACCCATCTAATAAAACCAGCGATCGCCCCTCTTGCAACAGGATTTCGGTCGTCTTCACGGCATCATCAATTCCACAGGCCTCAAACTGGGAGCAAATGAAGGATTGCAAGCTGGGCTGTCCTGGTTGTTCAGCGAACTCCTTCAAGGTGACAAACATCGGCACTCGATTGGTGTACAATTGTCCCTCGTTACACTGAATCGCTAGCCATTTGAGAAACGTGGTTTTCCCGGCTCCAGGTTTACCTAGAATGAGGAGTTTGTCATGACGCTGAACGGCCTCTAATCCTGGTATTGGCTCCTGCCAGACACGACCCAATGTAAAGCGATCGAAGTCTTTTACGTCACATCCTTCTAGCAGTTCCGCGATTGTTCGTCGTTGATTGCGGCTGACTTTCTCCAAAATGTTGACTTTGGTGTAAATGGAGTCCAGTGAGATGGGCTGCTCCATGTCCAATACCCGCATGGTGCCACATCGCTTCTGAATACTGGCGTAGACTTTTTGCCTAACTTCTTGAACTACGGCATCTATGTAGGGGCGATCGCTTAGCTCATTAGGTTCAGAGGCCACATGATTGATCGCGACCGTATTTTCTAAATTCAACCCCAGGCGATCGCAAATGAGAGCAAAGTTCTCGCGGTCGATCGGCTTCCCCTTGAAGAATTTGTTGATGGTCTGCCGGGAGAGCCCCAAATCTTCTGCTAGAGCATTTTGGTTGAGCGAATAGTGAGCTAAAGCAACTTTTGCCTTCTCGATCCCTTTTTGCGAGGCCTGGAGCGATCGCGTGCCCATAGTTCAACGGTGAAAGTTGAGCTTATTTTACCCACGGCGCTGAAGTCATACCGAACTTAGGCTGAAGTCATACCTGGCTTTGCCCTAACTGAAACTGGAACAGAAGCTGCGATCGCGACGATAGGGGTGTCGAATTCAAGAACAAATGTAATGCAGAAAACGAAGCGATCGCGCCGCCCACAGAAACCTGACATTCTTCCATTCGTAATTTTGGTGCTGGTCATCGGTTCCTTTGCCCTAGCATGGGTTGATGAGGATGCCCGTGCTACATTTGCGGACCTTGCCAAGGTTGGTGTTGGAGGCTACATCGGCTTAATGATGCCATCCAATCGGACGGGTAGGCCTGAGTAGGCTAGTGTTTATGGACAGGGGATGAGTACAACGGTTTCATTCCCTGCCTATTAGTGTGCGATGAAGTGCAGGTGAAATCCCAAATAAATAGGGCACTTTAGAAATGTAGCCTTCTTATGGAGAAGTAACGTATGAAGATAGCTAGGTACTCTAAAGAGGAATGGTAATGATAGATTGGAGTGCCGTTTTAGCTAACATTCCCCCGAAAGCTATAGAAAACGACGTAGGCACCCATTTTATACCCTACTTGTTAGAAGCACTGGGATTTGACACAACGGAGCGTGCAGGGCAGTTTGCGACTGGAGTAGGAGGCGACTGCGTCGATTTTGCCGCTCGCAAAAATACTGCGGATGATGTCTTCAGTTTTACTAGAAATGACCCTGTTTTAATGGTTGAAATTAAGGGTCGCTTCACAAATGCAGGCAGCTCCATTAATTTGACAGAAGGCTCTAGCCAGTACGTGCGGACGCGAGAACAGATAAAACGGTATTTACTCTCTCCAAAAGGAAAGACTGTTCAATGGGGTATCATTACCAATTCAACACACATTCAACTTTTCAGACATCACGATAAGGTCATTGTACCCGCTACCAAGTGCATCGAAATTAGTGAAGTAAATATCGAAGCTGTCATCAGTAGTATTAAGAAACTGATTGAGAATACTGTTCGTGGCCTTTGTGTTTGTGTTTATAACAACAAGGGTGGTGTAGGCAAGACCACAACGACTGTCAATCTGGCATCGACGCTAGCGACACAGAAAAAGAAGGTGTTGCTGGTTGACTTTGACTCTCAGCGTGACTTGACAACAGCGCTGGGGTTAAAGCCGAACAATATTAAATTGTCTGAATGCTTAAAAGATAGGACGCTAGATATTCGCTCGACTATCGTGCCATATAAGCTAGTTCAAAATGCTAGCAAATCGAGCAAAGTCTATCACGTTTTTGACGTGATACCAGCCGATCTCGGAATGGAAGCTTTTACCCAAGATACCCAAGCCCGTGTTCAAAAAGCGTCTGCTCGGCTAAGAGATTTGCTGAAGCCATTTATTAATGAGTATGACTACATCTTTATCGACTGCCCAACTCAATGGGTCTTCTTTAGCCAGAGTGGAGTGTATGCATCTGATACGGTGTTGATTCCTACTCGCCATAACGACCTATCGTCCCTTCATAATGCTGCCAGAGTTGTGCAGGAGTTTGTTCCTAAAGTAAAAGAGTTAAGGCAGGACGGTGGACCAATTGCTCTCCCCATCTTCTTCAATGGCAGTCCTTCTGATGGGCGTGCGATCGATATGGCAAGAGAAGAAATTGACGAGATTATTGGGGCGGCAAAGGCGGCAAGCAATCTCAACCTAGCACCATACTTCTTTCCTAGGATCGTTCCTGGCAACATAGACAAAACTGTATTCAATCTCCCGGAGTATGCAGCAGTTTCTAGCGGTGCCTTTGCTCGTGTTCCGGCTGTTTTGAAGCACAAGAGAATTCACGAATATTATCTTGCTTTAGCCAGGGAGTATTTCTTAAATGAGTGATTTCGATAATGTTGGGCAACTGATGTGCCTCCCATTAGACGACATTTTGCCTGCTGATCATTATTCAGCTCCTTCCAGATATATCATTGCTGCTGCGGCTGATGCACTTCTAAAAACTGAGGGGCATAACTGGATACCACTGATTGTTGAAGAGGTAGAGGACTATAAGTACCAAGCCGTTACTAATCACTTTGTCTATGTAGTTGCTGCCCATGCGGGTCTAGAAGAACTCTGGTGCCTTGTCATTAAGTCTAGTGGGCCAGATATCGAACAAGCTCGTATTTTGGCTGGCGAAGTTACCCCAAAGATTGACCTTACAACAGCTACTAGAGAAACAATCCAGTTAGTCTTGAAGCATCTTGGTAGCCAGCCAGGAAGCTCATTGAAAGGTGTAGATACGACAATCGCAGCCACTAGGATTGCAGCTGAAGATCGAACTACTTGGCAGGACTTCACCCCTATCGTCAAACTCAAGTGCGGCATAACCAAGGGCAAGAAGCTAGATACATTAGCGGCTGCCTTTTACCTATCACCGCCACCCCCACCGCCTGAACCACCATCTACTATCAGTATCAAACAAGCATCTGAACAGGAAATTTTCGAACGCTTAAATTATCTAACCACTCACAAAATCGGTGGCTTTGACACTGTTGATCCTGAAAAAGTGTCAAAGCTGGTCGCTAACGCAAATAGAAGTAAATGGAAGAGCTTGAATCCCATTACCAAAATGGATTGTGAGATTGATGCAGCTAAGGTCAAAACACTGAAGGCCTTATTTACGATTTGAGTAAGTGTAGACATACATTTGCGTTCGCTGATCTAGCCAAGGTAGGGGTGGGCGGTTGCATTGCCCTGCGGGTTGCTACTTAGAGGATGTTTGAAAAGGAGTAAGGTGCAGACTTTTATGCCAACCGCCTCACCATAATGCGAAGCATAGCAAGGTAGATCCACGTCTCGGATGTGGCAGGCAGCAACTCATAGTCTCGCACTAAGCGGCGTGCCTCCATTAGCCAACCAAAAGTCCGCTCGACTACCCAGCGCTTTTTGAGTAACACGAAGCCTTTGGTTTGCTCCGGTCTGAGTACGACCTGCACAATCCACCGACAAACGTCCATCACCCAAACCATGAACGAATTGCCATCATAGCCACCATCGACCCAAAGGGTGTGCAGGCGCGCCACCGCTTTACCCATGCGTTTGACGCGCTTGAGTACTTGTTTAGCGCCTTCGCGCTCCCTCACACTCGCAGCACTCACAAAGACACGCAACACCAATCCCAGGGTATCGACCGTCAAGAATCGTTTGCGACCCTTGATCACTTTAGCGGCATCAAATCCCACCTGCTTGCTCACCCTGGCCGCAGTTTTGACGCTTTGAGAGTCGAGGATGGCTTCCGATGGACTCGCCGCTCGCTCCTGATCCGCTCGCACCCACTGGTGCAGATGGTCATGCATTTTCACCCAAGTTCCATCGATGCGCCAGTTGCGAAAATAGGTGTAGACCGTTTGCCAGTTGGGGAAGTCACCCGGCAACGAGCGCCAACGACATCCTTCACACAGCACGTAAAAGATTGCATTGAGAACTGCCCAGATGTCCACAGAGCGGGGACGACCACCCGGTTTTGCAGGAGGAATCAACGGCTCAAGTAGGTCAAACTGCTCTGGAGTCAGGTTGCTGGCGTATGCTTTACTCATGGCTCTCAACGGTGCTGTGATTCAGTATCTACAGCGTATGTCCTGAGAGCTTTTTTACTCTCCACTCAACTTCTCAAACGTCCTCTTAGAGCGATCGCTCTAAGTAGTTATGAATGAAGAGCAGAGCCTATCTGCTCTCTATTTCAATATCGATAGGCTAAACCATTTGGCTCATGTTCTAGACGTAGGAATTACTTAGCTTAGGAATGCTATTTCTGTAAAATAATTGCCATGCCTAGAACATCATTAGCTATTTGTTAAGCTAGGCAAGTCCGTATTCGTCTGAGTTCAAATTATGCTCCTTTAGAAAGTCTTCTGTAATCATTCTGGAAGCTTGTGCAGTTTTTTCTAAAGCCTTCAACTTGTTATATGCTGAGCTATTTTGCATTTCAACACTGTGGTTTTTTAGAGTAGCCAAAGACTTGCTCTCTGAGTGCGTCATGCCTTGACGTTCAAAATAACTAGTTGCGGAGCTTCTTACGCCATGCGGATTAGCTCTAATACCTAAATGATTCCAAATGAGATTCTCATATAAGTCTCTCAAGGAAGCTACCTTGAATGAATTACCATTTAATTGTGTGAAAACATTATCGTGCTGTGGCTGAAATATATCCCGGAAGCCAGATAGTTGCTTTGTCTCTGGAATCACATAACCGCACCAATTGAACTGTTCTTCGCGGTAACGACTTCTTTGTTTACTTCCAGCCTGTGTGGGCCAATTATGCCATGTAGGTGAATAATCCTCACGTCCATAAAGCCATGCTTGTAATTCTGGATTGTAGATTTTAGGAACTCTGTAGGTACTTTCTCGATCAGTTTTGGTTTGTGTCTCATCTAAATCAACCACCCATTCGAAAGCTTTTCCCTGGGGGTGAGAAGGAGCATTTCCTTTGTCATCCCTTGCATCAGCAGGGTCTAAGTAATAGAGTTTCGTGTAAATGTTGAAGTAAACCTTATAACGCTTTAACTTGGAGTCCCAAGGAGCTTCCTCATAACTATTGGTTTCCCAATCGAGATAGTAAAGCCTTAGAGTATCGTGTACCTTCAACTCCCGAACTACATGCTGACGGTCAGGAGCAATAATGCGAAAGAACATAACAATTAGATAACGTTGAAAATCTTTTGCCACTCCTCGTTGAGTTCTCAGCCTGCCTAAATTAACATTCCAAGTCTCGCAAGGTTGATGTCGTGGGGAACATAAGTGTAGTAGTTTTTTGAGCAGTTGCCCTAGCTCTTGCCAAGATGGATTGCGTTTGATGGGATTAATCTCGTTGGCCTTGCTAGGAGAATTTTCCTCCTGACTTCGCATTCTACGCAATTCCATGATCACAGGAATATCTTTGTAATCCGGATACATAACTGGATCGGTAATATCTCGATAGAGAAATTTTGCTAAGTTTAGCTCAGCATGATAAAACTCCAAAATATACTTTGAACTAATCCGATAACCATCAATTCTACTTAAAGGATTATGCTGAAATTTAAGCCACTTAACATAGTCGTTGAGAAAGCCACGAACTGATTGAGCAGCATCCTGAGCTTCTAATTTTATTCGTTCCTTTGCTTCCTCTCTTTGTATCATATTTCTCAATGCCTTAATTGCATTAGTCCCCTCAGTTTGTGCTAATGCTTGTCCCAGTCTTGCTATTAACTGAAAACTAAGCGATACATTTTTTGCAGCCAGCTCAGACTGAATTTCGTCTAATAGTTGCTGGCTTTGGGACTCGGAGTAATTCTGTTTGGAAGTGTTATTTTTAGCCAACCATTCATCCAGTTTGCTAGAACGAATATCAACTACTGGAATTAAGTCTTCAAACTTTATTTGATCGATCGCTCTTGGTGGATATTTCTGATTTAGTTCCTCAATCCAAAGAGGGGGGTGGGGCTCTACCAGCAACCAATCAGATTCATATCGTGGATTTCTTTCTCGCATGTTATGGGCATGCTCATAGCTGTTGTGGTAGTAGCCTATTTTGTCAAGAGTCAACCAACCTAGGAGTTGCAACACATACCGAAAACAAAGTTTATAAGTCGATTCTTCCACTATGCTTGAAATAGGGCGACGGCTACTATAGTGAGGGTCTGTCCAGAAAGAGTCAAATTCTCTAAACTGCTTCTGTACAGATTCACAGAATTGCTCAAGCTTCGCTCCGTAGGAAATTAATGAGTGGCGATTTGTAATTGGATAATCTCCTTTATTACCTCGGTTATGCCGTCGGCTTGGACCTGAATAGCTAATAGGAATCGTCCATTCTTCGCTGCGTTGGGGCTTCATTAATCCCTCTTCCTGGCACCAAAGCAAAAAATGTTTGAGATGGCACTTGTAGACAGTACGAATATTGGGATTTGAGTTAAGAGAAACAAATATTTTTTCCTGCCAGCTTAGAACTCGATTAATATCGCTAAGAGTTTCAATATTAAGCTTACGAGCCTGCTCTAAAACTTGATTAACTTGTTGCCGACTTAAACGTTGCTCTGGAATGACTTGAAAGTCGAGTTCAAATCTTGGATAAGGCAGAAGATACCGAACGAGCGCTGACTTGAACCCTTTAATTCTTGTGGGAAAAGCTTGTGCGTAACGTTCATAGGCACTTGTGATGCTTGTAACTTCTTTTACGGTGTTCATAGTGCTTATAGTACAAAAATACTATAAGTGTACCACATGTACTAAAATGTAGGAATCAGGGTCATACTAAGTTTTAAATATCTCTCAACTTAAAGGCTTAAATCCCTATATTGCTCTGTGCATAAGGGGTTCAGTTTTTTTGTTCGTATAAGGATGTATAAGGTACCATTACGCATCCTTATACAATTTAGAAGCTATACAGAGTGCTGCTTAGACAAATTTGAGGCAATTCAGGCCTAAAAGGCTATGACAACAGGCAGTAAAATATTTCTGTATAAAAAGAAACTAAAATCCGAGGTTTATTTAAGTGTATTTATATGCATCTTGTTCTCCACGGGGACTTAAATTTTCTGAGCTTGTCATTTGCCAGGTTCCTTTATAAGCAAGGATTCCTACTCTCATCTAATAGCTTTTGATGTATTTTCTGAAAATTTGACATCTATAGCTTTTAACAGGCTCTAGCTTGTTTTTGGTTTGATTTTTATATAGTAACGGGATTAAACTACTGCACCTTTACGGTGAAAGGAGTAAAGCGTAGTTCAGAGCTATTTGGGTATAAATGGTTCCAAACAACAGGCTCAAGGCTAATAACTAATATGACATGGCTTCCCTTTGCAATTACAGCTTACTTGGTCTGGGCATTTTCGAACTTGCTCAGTAAAGTTTTAATTAGCAGCTACATCTCGAACGTTATTGTCTATACAGTAGTAATTGGAGCTTCAAACGTAGTCCCAACATTTCTAATACCTTTCAAAGGCTTGATAATTCCAAGTTTCTCGCTTCTCTTCATTGCTTTTTTAGCAGGAAGCCTTTATGTTGCAGTTTTAGTTCTTTACTTCAAAGCTCTGTCTCTTGAAGAACCTTCTAGAGTTATCCCCCTATGGCGATTCACTCCCATCTTCACACTACTCTTTTCAGGCAACCTGATTGATGAGAATCTAAATGGTTATCAGGCTATAGCCTTTATTCTCCTAGTAGTTGGAGGGTTTGGAGTATCTATTAAACGGATCGAGGATACGTTCAAACTTAGTTCCGCATTCTATTTGATGTTTCTTTCTAGCTTAATTGCTGGAATTTACAATGTTTTAATTAAATTTGTCTATCTTCATCTTTCCTACTACGATGGATTTACCTTAGTCCGTTTTGGAGCTGCTCTAACTGCCTTCTCAGCTCTACTGATTCCTAAAAATAGACTTGAATTAATAAGTGCTTTGGCTTCAGTAAGTAAACGCATCAAAAGTTTAATATTACTAAATGGCTTGCTAGATCTTATTGGATTAGCGTTCTTAAACTATGCAATAAAATTAAAATCTGTTTCCTTAGTTACTGCCTCTGCTGGGATTCAAGCAGTTTTTGTCTTACTTTTTTCTGCCCTGTTATCTCTTAAATTTCCAAACCTATTTAAGGAAGACCTTAGTCGAGCAAGTTTGTTGCAAAAAGGTGGGGCAATTGCTCTCATTGTCGTCGGCACTCTACTTTTGAGTCTAGGTTGATCACCAGTACTGCGATTTGAAAAAATAGTTGATTATAAAGATCTGCTTTGTTCTCTAATCCAGGCTCGAAAAGCTCGAATCACGCCTACTTCTCCGATCTCAGGACTTTGGTTAAGAAAGCGGGGAATGATGGTCAACGGCAAGTTTGAGAAGGTAGGGCTGTATCCAAGTTGAGTATATTGTCCCTGCCGTAGCTGTTTGATAGTTAACTCACCATTGGAATAGCGCCAGATTTCAGGCACTCCTAAAGCAACATAGATCGGCTCTTTGTTGAGAGATGAACTGCTAAAGTCTACTTCCAGCACTAAGTCGGGGGCAGGATCGCGATCGAGGTCAATCGTTTCTAGCGCTCTCACCTTGGGTTCGTTTTGGATATAGAAGCAGGAGTCTGGTTCGATGCCCTTCAATAAGTCCTCCCGTTTACACGTCAATGCGCCTGCGCTCCGAATTGGTAAGTTCAGCTCCTCTACAAGGACATCGATCAGCTTCTCAATTAGGCGTTTGGTATGTTCATGAGGAAACAAAGGGGACATGATTTCCAGAGTTCCTTGGTCATAAGCTAATCGAGCATTACTGGTTTCGCTAAGCTCATCCAACATCAGCTCAAATAAATGCCAGCTAACGTTGTGCAGAACGATGCGTTGTTCTCCTAAGGTTAGTGCTGCGATGGTCATGGCTTCCTCCGCTTTGCTCTGGAATTTCAACTTGCTCTGAAGTTAATTGATGGACCGCTTGTCTGATACTAACTAAGAAATATCAGGCCAATAGAATTTAATCGTGCAACTTGAAGTTAGCATTTTAGCTATTGCAAACTCAGTAAAAAGCTAAAATTAGCTTTTTATACTTTACTAATTTAAGTTTTTATATTTAACTAAGATAACTCATCAACACGGTTATGCTGACTCTTGCAATCACTTCTCTTTCAGGTGGGCAGGGTAAAACAACTGCTGCTCTAATGCTGGGGCGGCTTTTGTCTCAACAGGGTTTTGCTACCTTGATGGTGGATGCTGATCCCCAGCACAATCTCACAACATATTTAGGATTTGAGCTTCAGCCGAATCAACCAACTCTGCTGGAGTTTATTAAAAAGTCTGTTACTGCTGAGGACTGTATCTACCCAGTTGAGGTCAATGACAACTTATTTTTGATTCCGTCTGATGATCAACTGGATAACGTACAAGACTATCTGTCTAATAGTGGGGTTGGAGCAACTCTGCTCAAACGTCGCTTGGAGGCTGTTGCTGATGTTTTTAAGGTTTGCATCATTGATGCGCCACCTCAGCGATCGCAAATTTGCTTATCAGTTATGGGAGCCGCAGATTTCTTAATCATCCCCGCCGAAGCGTCAGTTAAAGGTTATGGCTCTCTAGTGCGTACCCTCGATTTGCTCTACAACTTGCAAGATATTGGTGCAACTCAGGCGAAGGTGATGGGAGTTCTTCCATTTCGCGATCGCTGGATTGGTAATAACCAAAGTCAAGAGAGCCGCTTAGCAGTAGATGGGATGCGTGAGGAGGTTGGTGAGGAACTGATGCTACCCTCTATTCGAGAGTCGGAGCGTTATAAGCAAGCAATCAATAAAGGTACGACGTTGAGTGCAATGGGATTCGCCGACTTGGAATACCCATTTGAGCTACTTGTATCAAATACTAAAAGGCTTATTTAACAAAAAGCTAAATTTAGATCTTTAAAACTTACTAAATTTGATTTAAGGTTTGGGTTAGAATTTTATGTCAGACAGCGTTCTTGATCGAATTCGCAAAAATCGTACTAAAGCAGCCGTTCCACCCAGAAGTGATGCTTTGATCGCTCAATCGCAACAGATACCCAATGCGGGAGAAGCACTAGAGGAGGCGATCGCCTCAAGCTCTGACACTCCAGAGGATGATCGAGAGCCTGTGCTGGGTAATACTTTGGAGCAGCTAAGGGCGGAATTAATGAAGCTGCCTGAAACTCGTCGTCACTCCGCAATTGTTCTAGAGAAGTCCTTAGATCAAGAATTAACCCGCTACTGTAAGGATCAGCGAATTACTGTTGAGGTCTTTCTAGAAGCTGCTTGGACGCAGGCCAGTACTGATCCAGCCCTAATGGAAAAAATTGTAGATGAAGCAAAGTGCCGCTATAAAGGTCGGAAGGAAGCAGGTAAGTTACGGCGGCTCATCACTATGCTGGAAAGCAAAACCTAAACCTTAGAAAGTATTCGCTACTACTTAAGGTGGCATAGTTGCTCAAATTTATTTAGCGATTGATAGGAGAGCGGCTAAACTCACGATCGCTAGAAGCGTCATCGAACTTTGCCCCTCGCATTAATAGAGCTTGACGTTCCGTATTAGAGAGTCCAATACCTTGTCCGAAGTAAGCATTGATAACCTCAGCAGTATCTAATTTTGCGCCCCTCAGGTTGGCACCGCTCAGGTTGGCAAGGATCAGGTGGGCACTGCTCAGGTTGGCACCGCTCAGGTTGGCAAGGATCAGGTGGGCACTGCTCAGGTTGGCACCGCTCAGGTTGGCAAGGATCAGGTGGGCACTGCTCAGGTTGGCACCGCTCAGGTCTGCACCGCTCAGGTTGGCACCGCTCAGGTCTGCACCGCTCAGGTTGGCACCGCTCAGGTTGGCACCGCTCAGGTCTGCACCGCTCAGGTTGGCCTGACTAGCTCCTTGGTTAACGATCTCCCAAGCTAAACGCCATTTAGCATTGATTTGTGTCTGCTCATCAATATATGCACCGCTCAGGTTGGCACCGCTCAGGTTGGCACCGCTCAGGTTGGCACCGCTCAGGTTGGCACCGCTCAGGTTGGCACCGCTCAGGTCTACACCGCTCAGGTTGGCACCGCTCAGGTTGGCACCGCTCAGGTTGGCACCGCTCAGGTCTACACCGCTCAGGTTGGCCTGACTAGCTCCTTGGTTGACGATCTCCCAAGCTAAACGCCATTTAGCATTGATTTGTGTCTGCTCATCAATATATGCACCGCTCAGG
>JAHHIL010000043.1 GCA_019358975.1 Trichocoleus desertorum ATA4-8-CV12 | reverse complement strand
CCAAGACAGATGTGATTCGAGAGTTCATTAGGTCGTTGGAGAAGTAGCCTACCTAGCTGTTCGTCTTCGACTCACCGCCTTATATCCCACCGAAGACAGCATGTGGGTTTTACGGCGATTTCTATAATCGGCCCATCGGGGCTATTGAAGCGGCTGTAGGCGTAGTTAGAGGCATCAACTCGATCAGCATCAAAGATGGGCACAGGTGGATCGGGCAAATGGTCAATCCCTCCGGTTTGATAGAGGGAGACGAGTTGTGCCATCGTTGCGCCGACCATCGACAAGCCCATGATTTGCCGACGGCGATCGAGGTCAGGGCTTTGGCCTTCACGCAACTCGTGGCTTAGTTGTTTGGGGTCCATAACAGGTAATTCTCTAATTCTCAGTAATGTGTGAGGGAGACGAATGCCCTCCATGTTCAAGAATCGATTGGATCTGTACCACTCGCGCTAGAGATAGTTCGCTGGTTGGAGGTGTCTAATAGGAGGAAATAAGCAAGATGGCGATCGCTAGCACCAGGTTAGTAAGATAAGCGTAAATTCATGTTGTTAATTGGCACCAGCGGTTGGGTCTATAAGCATTGGATGGGATTGTTCTACCCACCCCAGATGCCCGGTGAACAACAGTTGCCCTTCTTTGCCGAGCAATTTCCCAGCGTAGAAATCAATTTCTCCTTTTACCGCTTACCAGAGCGATCGGTGTTTGAGCATTGGCGGATACAAACTCCAGATACATTTCTCTTTGCCGTTAAAGGGAGTCGCTATCTTACCCACATGAAGAAGCTGAAAGATCCAGAGGAACCTCTGGAACGCTTGATGGAACGAGCCAGTGGTCTACAAGAAAAGCTGGGGCCAATTTTGTTTCAGTTTCCTCACACCTGGCATCTCAATCTCGATCGCCTGCAACCATTTCTAGATTTGCTGCAAACTTATTCGCAGCAGCAATATACATTAGAGTTTCGCCATTCTAGCTGGTTGATCCCAGAAGTTTACCGACGCCTGGAGAAAGCGGGAGTAGCACTCTGTCTCCCGGTCAGCCCCACTGTCCCCTTAGACATTTGCCTCACGGCTCCCTGGACCTACATTCGGATGCACTCTGGTCAGGCAGGTATAGGGTACAGCGATGCTGAGTTGTTAACTTGGTCGGATCAAGTGGACTCGTTCTTAGCACAGAACATTGATGTCTATGTCTACTTCAACAATGATCCGGAAGGCCACGCCATCCACGATGCCCAACGCCTGAAGACATTCATTAAGTAATTCTCAAATTTTTGCCCTCACCCCAGCCCCTCTCCCAACCTTTTAGAGGGGACCAACAACTCAGTTTGCCTTTTCCTAAGCAGGGGAGAAAAGGTGCCATTATGCGCTGAGTGGTATTGTGTTGCGCGTTACAACCTTAATTCATCATGATTCCTCTACCAGCAGCATCAACACTAGCTTAAAGGATGACGTTCGGATTTTGAGGCTGTCTTTAAATGGCAAATACGCTGGGTCATCTTGTTGCCATCAGGAGGAGGTGGAACGGCGAGGAGATTATCAGGAGAAGAATCATGCAACTGAAACCAATTGACCAACAAGTGGTTGTCATTGTTGGTGCATCAAGTGGCATTGGTCGAGAAACCGCCCTCAAGTTTGCCAAACGCGGAGCAAAGCTGATCATTGCAGCTCGAAGTGAAGAGGGATTGGGAACGCTGATCCAAGAAATTGCTTATCTGGGTGGCACCGCTAGCCACGTGACAGCAGATGTCACTGTGTTTGAGCAGGTACAGGCGATCGCGGACAAAGCGATTCAACTATATGGGCGACTGGACACTTGGGTGCATGTGGCGGCTGTCAACCTCTACGCTACCTTTGAGCAGACCACACCCGAAGAGTTTAAGCGTGTCGTAGATGTGAATTTGATGGGACAGGTACATGGAGCAATGGTTGCTTTACCTCACCTCAGACACGAAGGCCGAGGTGCGCTAATTCACGTCTCTTCCGTAGAAGCCAAGCGTGCTTTCCCTTACCACAGCGCTTATGCTGCTGGTAAGCATGGAATTGATGGCTTTCTAGAGGCAATGCGGGTGGAACTGATGCACGAAAAAGTGCCCATTAGCGTCACCAACCTTATGCCTGCCTCGATCAATACGCCTTTGTTCAACAAAGCTCGAACCAAGATTGGGGTTAAACCTCAGGGTCTACCACCGTTCTATGAGCCAGAGATCGCAGCAGATGCCATCCTGTATGCGGCAGAGCATCCCACCCGTGATTTGGTTGTTGGGGGTGCGGGTCGAGCCATGTTGCTCTTACAAAGCCTATCACCCGGACTGATGGATGCTTTGGTTAGCCAAGTTGGCTTTCAGTTGCAGCAAACTAAAGAACCTAAATCTGAAGATGCACCTGACAACTTGTTTGAGCCGATCTCTGGTTATGACACCGTTAAGGGAGACTTCACGAAGCAAGCCCGTACTAGCTACTCTACCTGGCTGGCAACTCACCCCGCCGCCAAATGGGGCGCGATCGCAGCGGTAGGAGTGGCAGCATTGGCTCTATTAACTGCCCCTAGCCTCAGAAATAACAGTCTTTTCTAGAGTTTTTTTACATACGAGCTTTACATACGCGCCAAATCAGCGATCGCCCCAAATTCTTGTTGTACTTGTTCCCCTTCTCTCGCAGGGAAGGGGCTAGGGGTTAGGTCTACGCTCTCTGGCAAAGATACCGATCGATCGCGTCATCTAAAGATGGCAACAAGATACCCCGTTCACTACTAAGGGCGCTGTAAACAGGACGGGGAGCGGCCCAGCCCAAATCCTTAGTTGGACGAGCTTCGATTCCTGCTGTATCTAGGCCAGCCAAATTTGCCACTGTCTGCGCTAGTTCAGCCCAACCGATCGCGCCGGAATTGGCAAGGTGCCAGATGCCGCATTCCCCATCAATCAGTAGATCTAAGGTGCCATTCACCAGATCTGGAACATAGGTGGGAGATACCACTGCATCTTCTGCCGCAATAAAGGGTTGACCAGAAGCTAGAGTGCGGAGGGCGATCGCTAGGAAGTTGTATTCATCCCAAGGCCCAAAAAAGGCACTGGTGCGAATGACTAAGGAGCAAGGATGGCTGGCAAGTACCCGCTGCTCGGCGATCGCTTTACTGTGGCCATACACATTCAGGGGTGCCACTTCACAGCTTTCGACATAGGGTTCGGCCCGATTACCGTCGAACACTAAATCCGAAGAAAAGGTGACAAAGGCGGCCTCATGATTTGCACAAGTCTCCGCTACGATTGCCGCGCCATCTGTATTGATGAACCGACATAGCTCTGGTTCTCGCTCAGCGTCATCCACTCGGACATAGCCTGCCGTATTGACCACCGCCCAAGGTTTTAGCTCTGCAATGACGCGATCGACAGAATCTGGATTGGTAATGTCCATATCCTGACGAGATAGCAAGCGGTAAGGAATCCCGCGTACTTCACAGAGACGGGCAAAGGCACGTCCTAGCGTCCCAGTCGCCCCCGTGATCAAAAGTGGTAGAGTCGGGCTAGCCGCAGTTTGCGCCCCTCTTAACTTCTGACTCCTGACTTCTGACTCCTGACTCCTGACTCCTGACTCCTGACTTCTGGTTCCTGGTTCCTGACTCCCCACCTCTAGCTGCTGATCTCCTGGCTCTCCGGTATAACTGACAGGTGGATAAAGCAACCGTTCTGGTCGTTGCCACCAACCCGGAACTGCTAGTAAGGGATGATGGTATTGAGTGCCTGTAGCTAGCTGGCGTAACATCTGAGCCAAAGCAGTAGGACGAGGCTGAGGTGATCTGAGATCGAACACTCCTGGCTCATAGAAGCCGTCCGATCGCGTCAGCAAGCTGTTCCAGTCGTAAGCGCCTAGCAGCGACCAAGCAGTAATGGCTCGAATATCGGCACCATCTGTTCGTAGTTGCTGGGCAGCATTCCAGATCTCCTGGAGCCAGCGCAATTGTTCTTCTCTGGTGCAGCCTAAATGTACCTCTGTCACTGCGATCGGTAAGTAGTAGCGTTCCCAAACCTCCTTAAGCAAGGTATGAGGATCGCAAATCCCTTCTACACAAACCCGGACAGCTTCTACATCGGCATATTGATGCTTACCGTTGCCACCATGAGTATGGGCAGGATAGCGTTCTAGCCGCTCATCCAAAAAGCGATCGCTGGTGAGGTAGCGGTTAATGCCCATGATATTGGGTGGGCAAGGATGATCGAGAAACCAGGTGAGTTCTGCTTCAGCAATCCCCACAATCTCCCGGAGATACTCCCAAAGGGGATGATTGTGATCGACGCGACCACAGAGCAAATCAAGGCTGAGCCAGCGCCGATGGTTCTCGAACTCTGCCTGATAAGCCAGTAAGGGAGTGCTGAAGATCTTCCCTAAGTCTTCTGTCTGTACCAGTTGAGCCTGGGGATTCACTTGCCGAATTGCTTGCATCGAGAGCGCCACGGCACGGCATTGGTTTAGCAATGCCTGGATAAAAGCCAGTCCACTTTGTTGGTGAGGATACCAGTGACCATAAAGTCCGCTAAAGCGAGCAGTGGTCAGTGGTTCGTTAACTGGGGTGTAATGACTAATCCAGGGATAACGAGTTGCCACCGCCTGGGCAAATTCCGCTAACTTTTCCGGGAAAGCGGGATCAAGCAAATTGGTATTCCTAGGACCACTACCATGATGCACCAACCCCAGAATAGGCCGAATGCCCAAATCATCCAAGCGTTCTAGTCGCTGATCCAGCCAGGACCAATCTGCTTGTGCTAGTCCATTGGGGGCAATCCTTTCCCAGAGGGCAGGATAGCGGATGGCTGTAATTCCCAAGGAATCAAATAAGTCTAAATCTTCAATCCGATCGACGTGACCGTTGCGCTCTAATTGGTCAAAATATTGATCGCCAATGCGATTCACAGTACATTCGATCCCAGCCCACAGTTCCAGTTTCATAGCCGCATCCGGATCATTGGCTACGGAATTGCTAGACGCAACATTATATCGAGAAGATGGTTCTTCACTCCTCATATTCAGTATCATGCTTATTGATTCTGACCCATCCTAAAAAATGCTTTGAAGGTCAACTAGAAAGTGGATCTTTCATGGATTTGCTCATGGAAGGATTTGCTCATGAAAGATCCACTTCTAAAACAGGCGCTAGTCTACTTTAGTAGATAAGGATTTGCTGGAGCCATTTTTCTCGACGCTTTTAGCAGGAGATGAATTGGCAGCAGCATGGGTGAGGGAGGTTTGGTCTAAGTTGACTTCAGAGCGGCGATCGCTGCTAGGCGTTTTAGCCGATACACGAGCGGCAACGCTTTCCTCTTCGGGGTGCCAACTGGGTCGCTCTGTTATTTTGGCATAGACAGATAGAGCTTGAGCGACCACTTGATCCATGTTGTAGTACTTGTAGGTAGCCAAGCGCCCGACAAAATGTACTCCAGGCGTAGAATCGGCTAGCGCTTTGTATTGCTTGTAGAGTTCTGCATTTTCCGGGCGAGGCACTGGATAGTAAGGATCTCCCTCGGCCTTGGGATACTCGTAGACTAGGCTGGTCTTGGTATGCTCTTGACCCGTGAGATATTTAAACTCGGTGACACGAGTGTAGAGATGTTCGTTAGGATAATTGACCACCGCTGCGGGCTGATGCACAGATTCATTCAGCGTTTCATGCTTGAAGTCGAGCGATCGGTAAGGTAGCTTACCATAGCGATAATCGAAGAACTCATCTACGGGGCCAGAGTAGATCATTTCCTTGTAAGGAATCATCTTTTGAATTTCTCGGTAGTCCACATTCAACATCACTTTGATATTGGGGTGGGACAACATGTTTTCAAACATGCGAGTGAAGCCGTGCAAAGGCATCGCTTGATAGGTATCGGTAAAGTAGCGATCGTCTCTGTTAGTGCGAGTCGGAACGCGAGCTGTGACCGACTTGTCGAGTTCCGAAGGATCGATGCCCCACTGCTTGAGAGTATAGTTCCGGAAGAACTTTTCGTATAGCTCACGTCCAACTTTGCTAACCACCACATCTTCGGAAGTGCGGATATATTCTTTAGGCTCTGCTACCGAGGCAAAGAAATCATTTAGTTCAAAAGAAGTGAGATTTAAGCCATACAGCTTGTTGATAGTGTCTAAGTTGATGGGCATGGGCACCAATTGACCATCGACACTGGCTAGTACCCGGTGTTCATAACGCCGCCACTCCGTGAAATTGGATAAATATTCAAAGACATCACGAGAGTTGGTGTGAAAGATATGAGGGCCATACTTGTGTACTAGAATGCCCGCGTCGTTGTAATGGTCGTAAGCATTGCCGCCAATATGATTGCGGCGATCGCAAACTAATACCTTTTTGCCTAGTTGACTCGCTAAGCGCTCCGCCAGAACGCTACCTGAAAATCCTGCACCCACAATTAGGTAGTCGAACATTGTTGAAGTACCTCGCTTTTAGTAAATGGTTTGAAAGCTTTCATTGTTTTCATGGCTGAAAGCTCTAGTCTCGGCACCTGAGTCATTGATCTTCACTAGATGTCCTAGCACCTATGACTCATCACCGCAGGTTTGTAAATGTCTGTATTTGTCTTATGTCTTAAATCGCTGTCGTATAGTCCTCTATAAGAAGACTAGTTATACACTGGGTTTGTTAAGCACCCGAAACAGATTTAGATAAAATGGCGGTTGGTTTGGGCGTAGATTCGACTTGTTTGCTAGCGATCGCCGCCTCAATCAATTGCAGCATTGCCGCCCAAGTTTTATCCCAAGAGATCTGAGCCAAGAATGCATCTACTTGCTGTCGCCACTCTGTATCCTGTTGAGCCTGCTGCATCGCTGCTTCTGCTGCTGTCACAAATCCAGAAACTGTATCAGCGATATGCACTAGGTTCTGCTCTCCATAAGGCCGCACCACATCTCGAATTGAGGTGGAAACCACAGGCTTGCCAGCAGCCAGATATTCTGGTGTTTTGGTAGGGCTGATAAAGCGTGTCGATTCATTGAGGGCAAAAGGCAACAAAGCCACATCCCATCCCGCTAGATACTGCGGCAACTCTTGATAGGATTTGCCACCTAGATAGTGAATGTTAGGGTGACGTGGCAAAGCTTCGGGATCAATTTTGACCACAGGCCCAATAATGACCAAATGCCAATCAGGTCTAGCTTGAGCAATACCATCTAGTAGATCCAGGTTCATGCGCTCGTCCACAACCCCATAGAAACCTAGGCGAGGATGAGGAATGTCTACTTGATCGGCTGGATCTGCGGGGATCGTTCTGGCTTGGGCAAAGTGTTCTGCCTCAATACTGCTAGGAAAGGCATAAGCATGAGGATGCTGATGGCGTTTCGCTTCGTACAGGCTTTGGCCACCTGTAAATACTAGGTCAGCTCGTTGAAAGAGTTGGTCTTCAAACTCTCGTAATGCCGGAGGTGCCCCCCTAAAGGCGGCTAGTTCGTCCATGCAGTCATAAACGACTGCGGCAGCCTGCAAATGACTGGTAAAAGCCAAGGCCATCGGGGTGTAGTACCACAGAATCGGATTGGCGATCGCATACTCAGCAAACAGATCATCTATCAAGCTCTGTTGCATGGCTGTGACCATTTCCGCCCGCAAGCCACTCGGTAGGTGGGGCACAACTACTGACACCCCACAATCGCGTCTACCGACTTCCAGCCACCAGTCATCTCCTGTTTCAAAGACAGGTTCTTCAATCAAAAAAACTCTACGTCCTTGAGCACAACGACTTAAAAGGTGTTGCGGTCGCTGATAAACAAAATCCCACCGTAAGTGGGACAAACAAACCAAATCAGATGTACCTGGGAAGAACCATTCAACATCTGAAAGAGACAAGCTAGAAGCTTGCAATTCTGCTGTTGATGTATCCTGTGAAGATAACTTTCTTATAGGTCTCATCTTAGTACTATGACTGATTGATGCTTGGTCAGGTGGAGTCATGATCAACCTAGTTTTATTTAGGTGGAAAGCTCTGATCTTAATTCACAATAATTCCTTATCACTTCGAAAAGCTTCTATTCAACGGTAGATGTGAAATCTATCTTCAGAGGGAGATAAATATTAAAATAACTTGTGATTTAGAAGCTTTTTAGCCGTCAAACTGATTTAATAGCCGTGTTTTTGGTGTTTTAATTGGTTCTGTGACAAGATCTAGAAATGTAAGCAATCCAACTTATGTCGTTGGTCAGATACGAGGGTCTTGCGAAATCTGATTAATTATTAATTGCTAAATTGATGCCATTAGTTGTGATGTAAGCAATCAAAGTAAGTTTGAAACTTAACTCTGAGCTTTGTCTCAGCTTATCCTTAGCCTAACCATTGAAAAGCTGCTAATTTAATATAAAAAATAAAAGTTCTGTTTTAGAATTAAAGCCAAGCTGAGCTTTTGATTCTGAAGTATTTCTAGTAAAGAAATATTAGGAAGAGTCCACCTTTTATATATCAAGGCACACCAATCTTATGATTTTAGTAACTGGGGGCGCAGGATATATTGGTTCCCATGCCGTTATGGAATTGCAACAGGCAGGCTACGAAGTTATTGTTTTGGACAACCTCTCTTATGGTCATCGAGAGATTGTTGAAGAAGTTTTACAAGTCAAACTGGTGGTAGGAGATATTAGCGATCGCGCCCTCCTCGATCATCTATTCTCTACCTATTCCATCACCGCAGTCATGCACTTTGCGGCCTATATTGCCGTGGGTGAGTCTGTTACAGATCCTGCTAAGTACTACCGCAACAACGTTACAGGGACTCTTACGCTCTTAGAAGCCATGATCGCAGCCTCTGTGAAGCAATTTGTGTTTTCCTCGACCTGTGCGCTGTATGGCATTCCCAAATTTGTGCCGATTACAGAAGAGCATCCCCAAGATCCGATCAGCCCCTACGCCACCACGAAACAGGCAGTAGAGCATATTCTCTCTGATTTCGATACGGCTTACGGCTTAAAGTCGGTTCGCTTTCGCTACTTCAACGCAGCCGGAGCCCATTCTAACGGCCAGCTGGGAGAGGATCACGAGCCTGAAACGCATCTAATTCCTCTGGTTCTGATGGCTGCTCTAGGCAAGCTACCTGCTATTCAAATTTTGGGAACCGATTACCCTACGCCGGATGGTACTTGCGTCCGTGATTACATTCATGTCAGCGACTTGGCTCAAGCTCACGTGCAGGGATTGCAGTATCTAGAAAATGCTGGGGCCAGTGATGTCTTCAATTTGGGTAATGGCTTAGGATTTTCTGTGCGCGAGGTGATTGAAGCCGCTCGTGAAGTCACGGGACGAGAGATTCCTGTCGTAGAGCGCGATCGCCGTCCGGGAGACCCACCTGTCTTGGTAGGTAGTAGTGACAAAGCTAGAAAGGTTCTAGGTTGGCAACCCCAATACGCTGACTTGAAACAAATCTTGACCCACGCTTGGCAATGGCACCAACAACGGCATGGCCAACCGACGCCACTGCCACAGTAATTTTGGTTATTTGTTTCATCAAGCAACTCTGGCTCCCCTTCCCTAGCAGGGAAGGGGCTGGGGGTTAGGTTTCAGGCACCGAAGGATACCTCACGGTCAATACAGTGGAAGCTTCTTCGGCCAGCCAACCGTGAGAAAGACCAGGTGGCCAGAGAGCATAATCCCCTTCCTGAGCCAGCACTACCTCGCGATCGGGAAACTGTAAGCGAAAGCGGCCACTGATCAAAATTGAAAGCGTCGTGGCTTGGTGGTTGACCCCCCATTCTTGCCTACTGTCCCCGGCGGCGTGAGTTCCCCACTTCACTTCTAGAGCCGAGGTGGAGCGGGGGTCGTCGTCGGGTGTGACAAAATAGCCCATAAACCAACCGCGTCGGGCTTTCCCTTCCGTATGGCTATTCCCAACAATAATTTGTGCTTGACTACTCATTTCTGTTCGAAATCTTATTAATAAGTTGGAAGGTTACTGCCCTGAGAGCCACCAAGTTTTGTAATGGTAACAGGTAATGATAATTACACTTTTTATTAACTTTACAATTCAGCAAATAGTTCTATAAGTATTCTTAATTTATTACTGAAGGAATTTTCCTTTGATAATCAAAGATAGTTTTGAACCTGAATTCAGGCTTCTATCTCAGGAATGATTGGGATTAGGTATGATTTAAATAGATAGCCTGAGCAGACCTTGATAAAAGGGGTGAATGTCAGGAGATGCAGTATTTTACTCAGACACAAGAGTAGGGGTACTGTTGGCTGATTTTGATTGCCTTTAAGTTCCTCCAACTAAAAATTCTTTTCTAAGCAAATAAAAGCTCAAAGAATTTTTGGTTTCGCAGCTGATAAATGATAAATCAGGGGTAGCAACGGGCATTCTTTCGTTAGTAGCTAAGGTTCAAGTTTGATGAAATTACTCGGCAGAAGCCTCGAAATCAATGCCCCCTCTGATTCCAGCGCGATCGCGATGTTTCGCCAGCTTGAAACGGGGTATCCTCGTCCACAGTTACAGCGGGCTAACTGGCTCAACCTCAATGGAGCTTGGAAGTTTGCCTTCAATGATCAAGGCAACTGGACCCAGCCCACCGATGTTAGTGAGTGGGCCCACACGATTGAAGTTCCCTTTGCTCCAGAGTCGCAACGCAGTGGTATCGGTGACACCGGGTTTCACCCCAACTGCTGGTATGAGCGCGACTTTGAATTAAACCCCACTCAAAGTCCTCATGCTTCTCGGGTATTGCTGCATTTTGGTGCGGTTGATTACCAGGCTCGCATTTGGGTAAACGGTCAGTTCATCGGAGAACATGAAGGGGGGCATAGTTCCTTCAGTTTTGACATCACCACCGCTCTGCGTCCAGAAGGACCTCAGCGAGTCACCGTTTGGGCACAAGATGATCCCCAAGACCTAGCGAAGCCTAGAGGCAAGCAAGATTGGCTGCTAGAAGCTCATAGCATTTGGTATCCCCGTACCAGTGGCATTTGGCAAGCCGTTTGGGCTGAGACGGTGCCAGAAACCTACTTAGAGAAGATTCGCTGGACGCCCCACTTTGAGCGCTGGGAAATTGGCTTTGAAGCCCTGATTGCGGGTAGAACCTGCGATGATCTCCGCCTCAGCGTCCGGTTGACGGTAGATAGTCGCTTATTGGTGAATGACGTTTACGAAGTGATCAATGGTGAAATCCATCGTCGGATTGCATTGTCTGACCCTGGCATTGATGACTACCGGAACGCTTTACTCTGGAGCCCTGAAAAGCCAACCTTAATCGACGCGCAGGTGCAGCTCTGGCGTCACGGTGAGCTATTAGATGAAGTTAAGTCTTACACGGCGATGCGAACTGTTTCGATCCAGCGCGATCGCTTCATGCTCAATGGGCACCCCTACTACCTCCGCTTGGTGTTAGATCAGGGCTACTGGACTGACACTCTAATGACACCCCCCTCTGACGAAGCGCTGCGTCAAGACATTGAGCTGACCAAGCGCATGGGCTTTAACGGCGTCCGTAAACACCAAAAAGTTGAAGATCCTCGCTTCCTCTACTGGGCCGATGCAATGGGCTTGCTGGTATGGGAAGAAATGCCTAGCGCCTATCGCTTCACTCCCAAAGCTGTAGAGCGGATCACCAAAGAGTGGACAGAGATCATCGAGCGAGACGCTAGCCACCCTTGTATTGTCGCCTGGGTCCCTTTCAATGAATCTTGGGGTGTCCCTAACCTGACTGAGACTCCAGCCCACCGCCATTATGTCCAAGCCCTGTACTACCTGACCAAAACCCTCGATCCGACTCGTCCGGTGATTGGCAACGATGGCTGGGAAAGTACCACCACCGACATTTTGGCCATTCACGACTACGACAACCGCCCGCCACGATTGGCTAAGCGTTATGGTCCTGACATGAAGCTTTCTGATTTGCTCAACAATCAGCGGCCTGGTGGACGAGTTTTAACCCTAGATTGCTATCCGCACCAGGGCCAGCCGATTATGCTGACCGAGTTTGGTGGCATTGCCTACACCCGTCCCACTGATACGGAAGCTTACAAAGCTTGGGGTTATGCTCGCTCTTCGGACACTTGTGAGCTGCAACAACAATATAGTGCTCTACTCACGACTGTGAATCAGGTGCAGATGTTTAGTGGTTTTTGCTATACGCAGTTGACCGATACATTCCAGGAAGCCAACGGGTTACTTTATGCCGATCGCACGCCGAAGTTTCCGCTAGAGGCGATCGCATCTGCAACCCTAGGTAGGGATGCTGTAGGAGCAGATGGATCTATACTGACGCCATCAGTTGCAACCCCGTGGCCCAGTGCAGAAAATGTACTTCCAGGAACTCCTCAAGCCGGATGGTCGGAAGCTCACGCTGTACAGCAGATGCCCCATTGCAGCGGGCATCCAGGCTCCCAGTCCTGGTAACGAACCGATTCAGGCAAATCCTCATCTCCGTTGGCACCCGTTGCGGGGTGAGTGGGTGGCCTATGCCAGCCATCGTCAGGGGCGTACCTTTATGCCGCCTCCTGAATACAACCCACTTGCTCCCACCACAAACCCCCAGTTTCCGACGGAACTCCCGCAAGGCCAGTACGATATTGCGGTGTTTGAAAATCGTTTTCCCTCAATGGCAGTGCAGGCCCACGATCCCCCACATTTGATCGTGGATACCCTGCCTGCTAATGGGGCTTGTGAAGTGGTGGTCTTTACTCAAGATCCCAGTAAATCGCTCTCTAATTTAGAATTAGATCACCTCGATCTGCTGCTGCAAGTGTGGGGCGATCGCACGCAAGCTTTAGGCAATCATCCCCAAATTCAATACGTGCTCCCCTTCGAGAATAAAGGGGTTGAGGTCGGTGTGACGTTGCACCACCCCCACGGGCAGATCTACGCTTATCCTTTTGTGCCCCCCGTGCCTGCTCGGATGCTAGAGCAGCAGCAAGCTTATTACCAGCAGCATCAGCGGGGACTCCTGCAAGATTTAATTCAGCAAGAAATTGCCGACGATCAGCGGATTCTCTATCGAGATGAGTGGGCGATCGCTTTTGTACCCATTTGTGCGCGTTATCCCTATGAAGTGTGGGTAGCTCCAATTCAACCTGTGCCCACCTTGGGTGAGCTGACTCAGGAGCAACGGAGGAGTTTAGCGAAGGCGTTGAAGACTGTCACCTTAAAATTTGACGGTTTGTGGAATCGGCCCTTTCCCTACTTAATGGCTTGGTATCAAGCTCCCACCGATGGTCAACCTCATCCAGAATCCCACTTGCACGCGGAGTTTTACCCTCCCTACCGCACCGCAGATCGGCTGAAATATCTCGCAGGCACAGAACTTGCGGCTGGGATGTTTGCCAATGACGCTTTGCCTGAGGAGAAGGCCAAAGACCTCCAAGCCGTTGCGATCGATCTCGGAGTGCCAGCAAACGTATGAATAATTCAGGATTTGAGCTACCTCAAAAACAACGAGAGCGGCAACAGGAATGTCAGCAAAAGCTAGAGTGGATGCGAACTTGTCTCCAGGAGACGGGAGCCGCAGGCATTCGTTTACGCGGTACAGACTGGTTTGCTTGGGCAACAGCAGGTGGCTCGAATACAGTACTACTAACCGCTGAGACTGGTGTTGCCGAACTCTTGGTGACAGCGCAGGGAGCTTGGGTCTTAACAGATACGATCGAAGCACAACGGTTACAGGATGAGGAGTTGCCATCCAAGGGGGATCTCGCCCAAGAGGTTTATGATCTTGCCGTAAGCCCTTGGGCCGAACCCACCCAGCGAGAATCGTTTGTACAAGAAGTGACCGCCGACGGCAAGGTTCTAAGCGATAAACCATCCGGTTCTCACGATCGCCCTGAATTGCCTTTACCTGCTGCTTTAATTCAACACAAACGCACGCTTTTACCCAGTGAAAGCGATCGCTACTGTCACGTCGGTCGCTTAGCCAGTGAGGCGATGACGGAGGTGCTAGCTCAAGCCCAGCCTGATTGGACGGAACATCAATTAGCAGGCGCAGGAGCCGCAGCTCTGTGGAATCGAGGGTTACATCCTGCTCTCACTTTGGCGGCAGGAGAACGCCGTTTACCCATCTACCGCCACCCCACTGCGATGCATGAACCGCTGGGACGAGTTGCCATGATGGTGTTTTGTGCCCGTGGCTTCGGGCTGTATGCCAACCTCACTCGCTTTGTCTGCTTTGGTTCACTAACCCCGGAGCAGAATGAGCTACACCGTCGAGTGCGTGAGATTGAAGCTGCCGCCTTAAATCAGTGTCAGGCAAATGTGCCTTTGGTTCAGATTTATGACACTTTGAAACAAACCTACGAGCAGCAAGGCTATCCTAAAGCCATTTACGAACATCATCAAGGCGGCACCACAGGCTATCTGGCTCGCGAGGTGGTAGCCAATCCCACAACGACTGATCAGCTCCAGGCAACTATGGCGATCGCTTGGAATCCCAGTCTCCCTGGAGCCAAAATTGAGGATACTTTTGTGCTGCAACCGGATGGCAGTTTAGAAAACCTCACGTTTGATCCCAACTGGCCCAGTGTAGAGGTAGCAGGGCGATCGCGGCCTATCCCCTTAGAAATTACTTAAATAAAGAAACCTAACCCCCCAACCCCCTTCTCTTGTAGGGAAGGGGAAGAGTTTCAGCAGTAGATCATCTTTATTGAATTCTCAACTATAGCCTTCCATATGGACTTTCTACAGATCTTTAATACTGCACCCAAAGTTGAAGCCAGTGCGCCAGGACGAGTCAATTTGCTGGGTGAACATACCGACTATAACGATGGCTTTGTATTGCCTACTGCTATCCCTCAAAAAACTACTGTCTATCTCGGTCTGAGTCCAAATGATCAACATCATTTCTATTCACAGGAGCTAGAACAACAGATCGATGTCAAAACCTCTGACTCCATCCCGGAGAGCTTTGCTAGCTATATCTTCGGCTGCATTGGTGTGCTGGAAAAACAGGGAATTTCAGTGCCACCGCTTAATGTCTACGTGACCTCTTCTGTGCCAATGGGGTCGGGACTGTCGAGTAGTGCTGCTTTGGAAGTAGCAATGTTGCGGGGCTTGCGATCGCTTTTAAATCTCGATCTTGACGATGTTCGCATTGCTCAACTAGGCCAGGAAGCCGAGCGACAGTATGCAGGCGTACAGTGCGGCATCATGGATCAGATGGCTTCTAGTCTCGCGGATACCGCTCATCTTCTGTTTCTGGATACGCGGACACTCGATCGCCAACTTCTCCCTTTTCCGTCAGGCGCAGAGATTTTAGTGATGGATAGTGGAATCCCTCGCACTTTGGCAGGAAGTGGCTATAACCAACGACGCGAAGAATGCGAAGAAGCGGCGAAACAATTGGGAGTTAAAGCCTTAAGGGATATTAGCGATGTAGAGGCGATCGCCCATCTCCCTGAACTGCTCCAGCGTCGAGCCCGTCATGTGATTACAGAAGATAATCGAGTGCTAGAAGCTCGACAGGGTGTGTCGGCTGAGCGGTTTGGCGAACTTATGAACGATTCTCATGCTAGCTTGCGGGATGATTATGAAGTCTCCATCGCAGGCTTAGATCAGCTAGTTGCGATCCTACAGGAAACCCTTGGTGTATTCGGTGCAAGGCTGACGGGCGCGGGGTTTGGTGGAGCTTGTGTTGCATTAACGGCGGCAGGAAAAGCTGGAGCGATCGCGCAACAAGCTTTGGAACAGTATAACCGCACAGAACAGATAGGCCGTGTTTTAGTTCCATAGCCCTGGATCACTCTCAATTATTGCATTAAGAATAGTACAAGGGCTTTTTTTAAGGAAGATAGTGTGATACCCAATACAGCCTCCCGTAAAGGAGATCCTGTCTTTATCTAGACGAAATTTGGAAAATAGTACTGCATACTGAACAACAACAGCATTCGTGGTGTGAGGTGTATTACTGATGAGAGCCTATGGATAATTGCCAACCCAGATTGTTAGAATCAACGTTTTGATCAGATTTTTTAGTACGTATTCAGAACTCAAACATAAATAAGTTGGTAAAAGATTATGCAGCTCCAAATTGAACCGAATAAGTTTCCCTCCAAAAGCAGCCTCTGTCAGCTCTGTGGCCAATCCTTTGCCATGAAGGATGCCCAAGTGCTTGTCTGCAATGAGCAAGGCAAGAGTCATGGTCAGGTTTGCTCAAGTTGTATTGGTAGAGGATTTAACTGGATTCAGCAACAATTTGAACTGTTACAGTAAGCTTCAAATAAAGCTTTAAATACAGAGCTTTAAATTTGCCAGAGCCGTATCCCCTTAAGTCTTTCTGAATTAGAAAGGTTTAGGGGGTTCATATTATGTCAGTCCAAGATGTCAGTCCAAGCTTAAGCGTGATGAAATACTAGTGGACGGATAAAGATTACACAGTAGGGCTGAGAACGATGGTAGAGGCGACAAGCACAATCACTGGATTCCATGCTCACATCTACTATGCTGCTGACACTCGTGATGTAGCAGCGCGGATACGCGAAGAATTGGCTGCTTTCGAGGTGCGTTTGGGACGGTGGCACGATCGCCCGATTGGCCCTCATTCTCAAGCGATGTATCAAGTCGCTTTCTTACCGGATCAGTTCGCTAAGGTCGTTCCTTGGCTGATGCTGCATCGAGAGGGGTTAGATATTCTTGTGCATCCTGAGACAGGAGATGATCTGGTAGATCACACAGACCATGCTATGTGGCTAGGTAATAAGCTAGACCTGAATCTAGAGATTCTGCGCCCGATGAGCAGAAGCACCAATTAGCTCAAGAAAAAGCCCCATACAGTTGGTTGAAGTGAGCAACGGCGTATGGGGCCATGTGAAATGAGTTATGCTACGGCAGCAAATTCAGCTTTTACAGTGGCATAAGCCCAGTCAAGCCAGGGCAGTAGCGCCTCCATATCAGAGGTTTCCACGGTTGCGCCGCCCCAGATTCGCAGTCCTGGAGGAGCAGCGCGATAGGGAGCGACATCATAAGCAACTTCTTGCTTTTCTAGAAGTTTCGCTAATTTCTTGGCAAAAGTGGCCTGGTCATCCGAACTGAGATCTGTGAACCAAGGGTCAGCTACCTTCAAGCAGATCGAGGTGCAGGAGCGAGTTTCTGGCTTTTCTGCCAAGAAGTCTACCCAATCGCGTTGCTCCACCCAACGAGCGATCGCGCTGAGGTTGGCTTCACTGCGCTGAATCAAACCAGGTAAGCCACCCACGCTCTCGACCCAATTTAAGCTGTCGATCGCATCTTCTACACACAACATAGAAGGTGTGTTGATGGTGTCACCTTTGAAAATGCCTTCGATCAACTTACCTTTTTGGCTAAGGCGGAAGATTTTGGGGATCGGCCAGGCGGGTTGATAGCTTTCCAGGCGCTCGACAGCGCGAGGAGAGAGCACAATCACGCCATGTTGAGCTTCACCACCCAAGACTTTTTGCCAGGAGTAAGTTAAAACATCGATTTTGTCCCACGGGATATCCATTGCGAATACCGCAGAGGTGGCATCACAAATGGTTAAGCCTTGGCGATCGCTAGCAATCCAATCACCATTAGGGACTCTCACGCCTGAGGTGGTGCCGTTCCAGAGGAACACGACATCGTGGCTAAAGTCAACTTGGCCTAAGTCTGGCAAACTGCCGTAGGGAGCTTTGATCAGATTGACATCTGGCAACTTCAGCTCATCTAAAACATCTTTTACCCATTCCTGCCCAAAACTTTCCCAGGCTAAGATGTCAACGGGGCGTGGCCCAAGCAGTGACCACAGGGCCATTTCGACTGCCCCTGTATCGGACGCAGGCACAATGCCCAACCGATAATCCGCTGGGACACCCAAGATTTTCTTAGAGCGCTCAATCACTTCTGCGAGTTTAGCCTTGCCGTCAGCAGAGCGATGGGAACGACCCACGCAGGCATTTTGTAAGTTTGTCGCACTCCAGCCGGGGCGCTTGGTACAAGGCCCGGAGGAAAAATAGGGAACGTTGGGTTTGGTTGTTGGAGTAGGATGTTCTGACATGGGTGCTGAGTGCAGCATTACAGCATTAGGATAGGTAGTTATTATATATATTTCTTCTGCGCCTCAGGCATCCGGTGTTGTACTGGCTTGGCTAAATCACAAAAATTTTTGACCCTCTACACTAGGAATGAGTATTCAGTGAGGGGATTTAGGCTCGGTTGTGAAAAAAATTACGCGCCGTAAGTTTATTACTACCGCTGCCTTGGCAACTGGATTTGCCCTAGCCGTAGAGCCTATTTCGGCCCAAGTTATCCGTACAGATGCCGATGGTCTGGTTGCAGGTGCCGTGACCATCCCGGTTAAAGATGGCAATATCCCTGCTTATAGAGCTATGCCTGCCACAGGCCAGAATTTTCCGATTGTCTTGGTAATTCAAGAAATTTTTGGCGTGCATGAGCATATGCAGGATGTTTGCCGCCGCTTTGCGCAGTTGGGATATGTGGCGATCGCTCCTGAATTATTTGTGCGCCAAGGCGATGTGCTGAAACTGAGCAGCGTGGACGAGATCCGTAAGGTAGTGACAAAAGTGCCAGATGCCCAAGTGCTATCTGATCTGGATGCCACCATAAGCTGGGCAGTGAAGTCAGCTAAGGGTAATGCTCAGCGTTTGGGAGTGACAGGCTTTTGTTGGGGCGGGCGCATCACTTGGCTCTATGCCGCGCATAATCCGCAAGTCAAAGCAGGCGTGGCTTGGTATGGACGGTTGGTCGGCGATCGCAGCACCCTGACCCCCAAACATCCGGTTGATATTGCAGCCCAGTTGAGGATACCAGTGTTGGGTCTCTATGGCGGAGAAGATACCGGAATTCCTTTGAAGACAGCAGAAGAGATGGGCGATCGCCTGAATTCGGGCCGTAGCAAATCCCAAATCGTTGTCTATCCTGATGCTCCTCATGCTTTTTTTGCGGATTATCGTCCTTCTTATCGAGAAAAAGCAGCGAAAGATGGCTGGAAGCGCCTTCAGGCTTGGTTTGAGCAACATGGAGTGTAGTTTTTTCGGAGAATATTAGGAGACAGCATCATGATTGAGCTTTATTATTGGACGACCCCCAACGGACATAAAATCACGTTGTTTCTGGAGGAAGCAGGTCTGCCCTATGAGTTGGTGCCGATTAACATTGGCACAGGCGACCAGTTCAAGCCTGGATTTCTCCAGATTGCGCCCAATAACCGGATTCCCGCGATCGTCGATCGTGAACCTGCGGGTGGTGGTGAGCCAATTTCTGTGTTTGAGTCGGGAGCAATTCTGCTGTACCTCGCAGAGAAAACGGGCCGATTTATTCCTGCCGATCTGCGCGATCGCGTCGAAACGCTGCAGTGGTTGTTTTGGCAAATGGGCGGACTAGGGCCAATGGCAGGGCAAAATCACCACTTTAGTCAATATGCTCCAGAGAAAATTCCTTATGCGATTAACCGCTATGTGAATGAAACGGCTCGTCTCTATGCGGTACTCAATAAGCAATTAAGCGATCGCGAATTTGTGGCAGGAGAATATTCGATCGCGGATATGGCGATTTATCCCTGGATTGTGCCCTACGAAGTCCAAGGTCAAAAGTTAGAAGATTTCCCTAATATCAAACGCTGGTTTGAAGCGATCAAAGCCCGCCCAGCAACGATTCGAGCTTATGAAAAAGCGGAAGCCTTCAAAGACCAAGCACTCAATATAGAGCGATCGCGAGATCTATTGTTTAATCAGTCTGCCAACACAGTACAAAATTAGATCTTTTAACCTGTCATCACATAATTTTTATCCCCGCTCTTTAGGCAGAGGATGACCGAGATAGCAATCGGTACGCTGCTTACTTGAGCGGTTTTTAATAGCTCATACATTCAAACGATCAAGCTGGTTTAATTCACTCTTCACATCTAGGTTTAAGCGCCATGACAGGATCAAATTATCTAAAAAAAGCCACAGCTCTGCTGGGAACGGTTGCTCTGACTTCCTTACTCAGTGTTCCTGTACTAGCTCAGACAACTCCTCGTTCTAATACCACTCCAAACACTAGCACCCCCAGCACTAACACCCCAAATAATCGGCCTGCTCAAGGCACCATGAATCAACAGCGGGGTACTGCAACCGCACCCACCGCCCTAGACCGCGAATTTGTCATGATGGCAGCTCGTGGTAACAATGCGGAAATTGCAACTTCCCAACTTGCTTTGCAAAAGTCATCCAATCAGATGGTCAGAAGCTATGCTCAACGGATGATTCAGGAGCATACCCAGGCGAACCAGCGTCTCTCTGGGGTGGCTGCTCAGCATGGCATTACCCTGCCCACTGATCCTGGCCCTCTGAATGCGGCGATCGCCCAACAGCTAGCCCAGCTCTCAGGTACAAGTTTTGATCGCGCTTATATGGGTACCCAGGAAAATCTCCACATGCAAGCGATCGCTTTGTACCGGACAGAGGTGCAGCAAGGGAAAGCGACTGACGTGAAGCAATATGCCACAGCGCTACTTCCTAGCATTAATAATCACTATCAGATGGCTAACCGTGCCGTTGCTCAAAACAGAACGGGCAATACTCAGTCTCCTCTTCAATAGAAGGGTTTGATTAGTGGTTATTCACAGTGTTGAATTAATGTGATTGTGTGGGGGCGGGGAAACTCGTCCCTTACCTTTAGCTAGAGGTCGGCAACTTGATCCCTATCTAGGATGGAGGCGATCGCTAGTAGTTCGTCTATGGAGAGGGCTTCAGCTATGTTAGAAAAACCGATCGCCCAACTAGCTGATGCTGTGCGTCAGTGCGCCCATCCCCTGACAAGTGCCATCACAGATTATGACCCTTTAATGAACCTAATTGGCGAGGCGCGATTTGTCTTGCTTGGTGAGGCAACTCACGGCACCCACGAATTTTATGAGCAGCGGGCAGAAATCACTCAGCGGTTGATTCAGGAAAAAGGGTTTACGGCAGTAGCAGTAGAAGCTGACTGGCCTGATGCCTACCGAGTGAATCGCTTTGTCCAAGGCATGAGTGAGGATGCCACCAGTAACGAAGCGCTGAGAAACTTTCACCGTTTCCCAATTTGGATGTGGCGTAATACAGATGTGCTGAATTTCGTAAATTGGTTGCGTCAATACAACGATGGTTTACTGTCAGGGAGAACCAAAGTAGGGTTCTATGGCCTCGATCTGTATAGCCTCTACAGTTCCATCGAAGCAGTGCTGAAGTATCTCGACCAGGTAGACCCAGAAGCGGCTCGGCGTGCCCGTTCTCGGTATGCCTGTTTCGAGCATTTTGAAGAAGATTCGCAGAGTTACGGATATGCCGCTGGTTCTGGCATAGCAGAGTCCTGTGAAGGTAGTGCAGTGAATCAACTCTTAGAGCTGCAAAAACAGGCTAGTGAGTATACGCACAGAGATGGCCCTTTGGCTGAGGATGAGTTCTTCTATGCCGAGCAGAATGCCCGCTTGGTAAAAAATGCTGAAGAATACTACCGCTCCATGTTCCGAGGGAGAGTCTCTTCTTGGAATTTGCGCGATCGCCATATGGCCGAAACGGTGGAGCATCTCTCTGATCATCTGAGCCAACCAAACCAACCCGCCAAGATTGTGGTTTGGGCGCATAACTCTCACTTAGGAGATGCTAGAGCCACCGATATGGGAGAAGCAGGTGAGTGGAATGTGGGGCAATTGGTACGCGAGCGCTATGGGCAAGATGCGGTGCTAGTTGGGTTCAGCACCTACACTGGCACCGTCACAGCCGCAAATGATTGGGATGGCCCCGCTGAACTAAAGCAAGTGCGGCCTGCACTTCCTGGTAGCTACGAAGCTCTCTTTCATGAAACTGGATTACCACGATTTTGGTTGAACCTACGCCAAGATAATCCAGCGATCGCCCAGTTGCAAGAACCCCGTTTAGAAAGAGCGATCGGTGTCATCTATCGTCCTCGCTCGGAGCGATCGAGCCATTACTTCCACACCCAACTCCCTAGCCAGTTTGATGCCATCATCCACATTGACGACACCCACGCTGTCCAGCCGCTAGATCGAGATGAACCTGTGGAGGATAACGAAGTACCAGATACTTATCCTTCAGCGCTCTAAACGGACCAGTAAAAATTTCGATTCCATTTCTAGCGATCGCCCTTCAGCATGTTTCCACATCTTGTGTTTGTCGAAATTCTGAATAAGCGCATAGACTGTGGGTTAGCGATCGCTACGATCATCTGGCTACAACCGAATATGGCGTATTTGCACAACCATCCGTTTGAGAGGACGTAGGACTGGATGCCAAGTTGGAATTTTGAGATCAAGACCTGCATAATGAGCGACTTCCTCTGCAACAACCTCAATTGCTTTTCCTTCAGTATTGAGATGAATTGCAAACTTCTCGTCTAACAGAGATTTCAAGCACCGATCCAGTTGACGTGCATTCCAAGACTTGCTGCCATCACCACGTCGCCGCAATCGCCGCAAGATTGTATTGCGAGCAGCCAGCAAAGTGAAATGATGCACCTGTAACCCCTCGCGCCTCAATGCATCCACAGTTTGATCGTAGTAAAGAGGATCAACTACAGTCATTGGAACAATGATCGTTCCTGCAAAGTTCTCAGCCACATATCGCAACCCTTGACAGGTAAATTCACGCCATATCCGATGATTTTGAAAGTCTCCTACACGCACATCTGACGGTATAATTTTGCGGAGGAAAAAGCCAATTTGCTCAGGGTCAAACACAAAACTACCAGGAATGCGACTGTGTAGCTCAAAAGCAGTCTGGGTTTTGCCCACACCAAAGGCCCCGTTTAGCCAAATAATCATCAGCGATCGCAAGTTTTTCAAATCGACTACAACTTAGCATTGATTGGGCAGTTAGCAATACTAATCACCTTTCGATAACATGGCCCCGATCGGAACTTTCTGTATCTCACTTTGAACTGGGTAATATAGGCAGAAACTCTCCGCATAATACGCGGTTTTGGGTGGATAGCTAGCAATTATCCCGCGTATTTTCAAGTGTATTACCTATGCTCCTTAAGCAGCTTTAGCCGTAGAGAGCAGCAGGTTAGACAAGCAAGGAGCGATCGCCCTTACAGCGACGAGTTAGTTGGCTGATCTCTATTAGCAAACCGATTGTAGTAATTAAGTGCAGGAGTGTTCTCGTTCTAGCTTTGGTTTTGGAGAGCTTGCAATTTAGCTCGGATGGTTTCAATGCGTTTGCGGTTTACGCCTAAATCCGATTTGCCTAGGCGAGAGGCCGATCGCACGTGAATCACTTGCTGAACTTCATCCAGGTAAAACTCGACATCATCCACATACCCCATCAGAGCGCTTTTGAATTCTGCGTACAAGTAGTTAGACCTTTCCGTAACGATGGTTGTACGTTCTAGATTTTGGATCACCGTTTTGAGGTCGGCGATCGCTTGGGTGGCTGTGGAGTTATAAGTTAAAGGGGCAATCTGACAAGTGGGGTTGGTACTCTGACTATTGACACAGTTAGGGGTGTTAGGGCAGGGTGTTAAGCTACCATTTTGAACTCCGAGATTGGTGGGTCGTTTACCAGCAAACACAGTTGTTCCTCCAAAGCATGAACCAAGACCTTTGTGAGCTTACCATCCCTAGCCCTAGCCTCTGCTAAACTTCCCAACAGGTACCCATGATTTGCCACGATTTAGCACGATTTGATTAAGGAGATTTGGTTATGGCTGATCCACTCACCCCTAGCATCAGCGATCGCATTTGCAAACACATGAACGAAGACCATGCTGAGGCGATCGTGCTTTATGCCAAAGCCTATGCTGGAGCGATAAATGCCACTGCGGCTGAGATGGTTTCAATTGATGCCCAAGGGATGAACTTGATGGCTCAGGTTGAGGGAGCCGCAACACCGCTCCGAGTTGAGTTTGACCACGAGTTGCAAGATTCAGAAGATGCTCACCAAACTTTGATTGCAATGGTGAGGCAAGCTCGGACTCAGCCCCAGTAGTCTGTCTAGCCACTTTCCCGGTTCAGGCTTCTGGACATTAAGATTGAAGAGAAGACTTTAGTACAAATGTACATTTATGGTTCAGTATACGCTGGCACAAAGCCCTGAAATTATTCTGACTGTCTCTGGCAAAGATTCTGTCAAAGCCCGTGAGAAGGCGATGGATCAGTTGATGGAGCTGATGGATTCAGGCAAGCTACCGACCGATTTGGCAGAAGGATTTGGCCCTCAACAGTTTATTGAAGTGAAAGAACCAAACTCAACGGTATCCGCCGACGAAGACGCTGTCACCCAGGCAGTTCAAGTCCTGAGCAACCTAGCAACCCTCAAGCTCAAGGTGCAGGAGTTGCGTTCTGAAGCGATTAAAGTGCGAGAGCAGGTCGATATTCTGTTTACAGATGAGTCTGTGAGTGAGGAGGCGATCGCCAATCTCAAAGAAGGCTTCAAAACCTTGAAAACCTTTGCTCAGAACAACCTCCGTTACCGAGAAGCTAGAACCCAAGCAGAAGATGCGCGGACGGTACTCGATCAAGCGCTTCAATCACCGGACTCTAAAGCTTCAACAGATACCAAGGCACCGGATACGAAAGCTGAAAAAGCGAGTGACACTAAGGCGAGTGATAAAGCGAGTGACACTAAGGCCGAGAAGTCTGGCAAATAGCCTGTCCGCTGCAAAAAAGGGCACCCACAAGAGGTGCCCCTACAGTTGTTATTACATCAAGAGTTGTTATTACATTAAGCCTCTCAGAAAATCTCTCAGATTGTTCCCTGGGCTTTAGCGACACCTGGTAGTTGCCACCAAGCCGCCTGGGGATACTGATGGTGTTCCTCGTGGTAGCCAAAGTGATAACAGGTGATGAAAGACCAGAAGACTGGAAGCGGGTTACTTTGCGCTCGGTGCTGGTTCTTGTAACCTGCTTCTGGTTCTCGGTGTGGCAAGTAAGTGCCAAAGAAAAACAGTTGCATCGAACTCGCGATCGATGGGATGACCCAAAACAGCGTCATGTTTTCGGCAGGTAAAGACAGCGTCAGGCGAACGGTATGAAAAAGGGCAATTAATCCTACGATTCTGAGCCAACTCCAGTGGGATTTCATGAACTGGAAATACCAGGCAAAAAAGTTCTGATGCTTGCCATCATGAGAGTCTGGGTCTAGTTCACTGACAGGATGGCGATGATGTTGCCAATGTTTTTGCTTGAGCTGCTCAAAAGAGAACAGAGCGTATAGAAATAAGGCGATCGCCCCGATCCCATCATTAATTCTGGAATTTTTTGGGTGAACCGCCCCATGCATGGCATCATGCGCGACGATAAACAGCCCCGTGTAGAGAAACATCTGCCAAAGCATCAGTGGCAGCTTCCAGAGCAAGGGCCAAGTGGAGATGTCTAAGCTTAATAAGCAAGCTAAACTCGCGGCCCAGAGGCTTAGCATGCCAATTGCAGTGAGCAGGCTACGGTTTGCTTCTTTAGTGAAGTCAGCAGTGAAGTCAGCAATAGTTATTTCTTCTGTTAATGGGGCTAGTGGGGCAGACGGTGGGGGTACTTGCTCAGAGGAAATCAAATCTTCAGCTCCAGGTAACTATTGACTTAAGCAGGCAGATAAAAGACTAAGTTAGGCCAAGCAGTAGCCCCTCAGTCTTCAGGTGAACAACTTCTAGGAAGAATATTTACTTTAATCCTGTCTGCCCCTTAAACCAAGGATTCCAGCAGAACCAAGGTAAAAAAGTGGAGTTGGATGTGTCGATTCACCAACTTGCCACTATAAAATAGCTGATTAGAAATTTAGCCATAGCAAAACCTTGTGGTTAGGCTGGCAGCTGTAAGGCTAAGTTAAGGCCACCAGTCTAACTACAAGGTTGGATGCTCACGAATCGGTTAGTGACTAACGAACGTGTGACTAGCGAGCGATGTACTGGGGCAAGAAGTGAAGCACATCACGTAGGACGCTGTAGCCATTCAAATCCCACAGTAGGTAGGCCAAAAAACCGATCATAGCTAGACGACCATTCCATAGCTCGGCTTGGGGATTCCAACCAAACAAGAAGGCGTTACGGTCTTTTCCGTTATAAGCGTTAGCAACGGTAGGTAGATCAGCAGAAGGACGAGATTCCATAATTTACATTCCTCAACAAACTTGTTATGTCTCTATAGTATCGAGCTGCTTCTAAGTCGCAGTCTGCCTAGGGTGCGAAACTATAGGCCCTCCTCCGGGTTGATGTAAAGAAACTTTAAGCTAAAGCGGCTCTAACTAAAGATAAGTGCAGCCTTGAACTCTGCAATTCGACAGAGGTGGGGTGCGCTAGAATGACTCAGCTTTAGGGTTCAACTCTGGGGCTTGAGTCTGGAGATGAAGTCTGATTTAGCCAAGATTTGCTTTGCTGCACCCGATCGCTTGAGAGAGTCATGACCGAAAACACCACCGCCGAAGCTCAACGGCTAGAAGCAACTCGTCAAAGACAAGCACATTGGCGCAGATGGGGGCCGTATCTCAGCGATCGCCAGTGGGGAACTGTCCGGGAAGACTACAGCGCTAGCGGGGCAGCCTGGGATTACTTTACCCATGACCAAGCGCGATCGCGGGCTTACCGCTGGGGAGAAGATGGCATTGCAGGCATTTCGGACAATCATCAACGGCTCTGTTTTGCGATCGCTCTCTGGAATGGCAAGGATGCAATCCTCAAAGAACGGTTGTTTGGCCTGACTGGGAAAGAAGGCAATCACGGCGAGGACGTGAAAGAATACTATTTCTACCTCGACAACACGCCGACGCACTCTTACATGAAGTGTCTGTATAAATATCCGCACCAGGCATTTCCTTACGAACAATTAGTGGCAGAGAACGCTTGTCGGGGTCGCGATCAACTAGAGTTCGAGTTGTTGGAGACAGGCATCTTTGACGAAGAGCACTATTTTGATGTCTTGATTGAATATGCCAAAGCGGCTCCAGAAGACATCCTAATTCGCATCACTATCACTAATCGTGGGCCAGAAGCTCAAAGCTTACATTTACTCCCGACTTTGTGGTTTCGCAACACTTGGTCTTGGAATACGGGGTCTTGGAATACGGGGTCTTGGAATACGGGGTCTTGGAGCCAAGAGCAAGCTTGTCCTTCTATTCCCAATTCAGACAAACCCTTACTATCTAAAGCGGAGACTGAGAGCAACTACAGCGTCATTGCGGCTTCCCATCCTAGCTTGGGTGAGTACTGGTTATATTGCGACTCACCGACAGAGCTGTTGTTTACTGAAAATGAAACCAATGCAGAGCGTATCTTTGGGACGCCTAATGTCTCTGCTTATCTCAAGGATGGCATCAACAACTATGTAGTTCAGGGCGAGCAAACTGCTGTCAATCCTGAATTAGTGGGCACCAAGGCAGCGGCACACTATATCTTGCAGCTTCCTGCTGGCGAGACACAAACCATCCAGCTCAGACTAAATCAAGTGGCTCCAGAGTTTGTCTCCACCCCTCCCTTGGGAGCTGAGTTTGAGCAGGTTTTTGGCGATCGCCAGCAGGAAGCCGATGAATTTTACCAACATGTCTGCTGTTTCACGCGATCGCCCGACTTACAAAACATTCAACGCCAAGCTTTTGCGGGCCTACTGTGGAGCAAACAATTCTACTACTACGTGGTGGATGAATGGCTGAAAAATGCGCCTGCTGAGCCATCTGCATCTCCAGAGCGGCTGAAAGGGAGAAACTCTGAGTGGATTCATTTATTTAATGATGACATTCTCTCGATGCCCGACAAGTGGGAGTATCCCTGGTTTGCGGCTTGGGATCTGGCCTTTCATGTGATTCCCATCGCCATGATTGATCCAGAACTAGCTAAATACCAACTGGATCGCCTGACACGAGAATGGTATATGCATCCCAACGGCCAACTCCCTGCGTATGAATGGGCGCTTGGCGATGTGAATCCACCCGTCCATGCTTGGGCAGCGTGGCGGATCTATAAGATTGAACAAAAACTCTATGGTCGAGCTGACCCACGTTTCCTAGAGCGGGTCTTTCAAAAGCTATTGCTCAATTTCACTTGGTGGGTGAACCGCAAAGATGCAGCGGGCAATAATGTTTTCCAAGGTGGCTTTCTCGGTCTAGACAACATTGGCGTGTTCGATCGCAGCTCCGAACTACCTACAGGGGGTCGCATTGACCAATCCGATGGCACCAGTTGGATGGGCATGTATAGCTTGCATATGTTAGCGATCGCCTTAGAGCTATCAAAATCCAATCCCATCTACGAAGATATTGCCAGCAAGTTCTTTGAGCACTTCCTCTACATTGCGGATGCCATGAACCGCCTAGGCAAAGAGGGAGCCTCGCTGTGGGATGAAGCAGACGGCTTTTACTATGACGTGCTCCATTTCCCAGATGGACATCAAGTGCGCTTAAAAGTTCGCTCTATTGTCGGTTTGATTCCTCTGTTTGCGGTAGAGCCGATCGAAGCTGAGATATTTGAGCAGTTTCCTGATTTTTGGAAGCGGACGGAGTGGTTTATTCGCAATCGTCCCGATCTGACACAAAATATTGCCTGTATGAAACGCCAAGGAGTCGGCGATCGCAGACTGTTAGCGATCGTCTATCGCGATAAACTGCGGCGGATTCTAGAGAAAATGCTGGACGAAAATGAATTCCTCAGCCCCTATGGCATTCGGGCGCTCTCCCGTTATCATGCGGAGCATCCTTATATTTTTGAGGCGCATGGTCAGCAACACCGTGTCGATTATGAGCCTGCTGAATCTACCAGTGCCTTGTTTGGGGGAAATTCCAATTGGCGCGGCCCAATTTGGTTTCCCATCAATTTCTTGCTAATCGAATCGCTGCAAAAGTTTCACCACTACCTGGGCGATGACTTCAAGGTGGAATGTCCTACAGGTTCGGGACAGTGGATGAACTTGTGGGAAGTCGCCAGCGAGATCTCTCAACGACTCATGCGGATTTTTGCCAAAGATGCCTCCGGTCGTCGCCCCGTCTACGGAGACACCGAGAAATTCCAAACCCACCCCCATTGGCAAGATCTGATTTTGTTCTATGAATACTTCCACGGAGACAATGGGGCTGGGATAGGCGCTAGCCACCAAACTGGCTGGACTGCTTTGATCGCTAAATTGATCCAGCAGGTTGAAGAGTACGAAGGTTAGGGTCTTGCCTTCAATTTGGAGATGTTGGCGATGAGTCTGGGGATGAGCTTCCTTGGCATTCTGCTCGATACTCAGGTTTGAGCAATAAGCCCCACTGCGCGTTGTAGGGATGCACTTTGGTTGTAGGTTGCTCGGCTTGAAAGAGAGGCCGTGCTTCATTGGCCCACTGAAAAATGCTGCCCTCTAGGTCATAAACCTGCGTGAATCCGACCTGTTGTAATTGGGCCGCGACTTTAGCGCTGCGATACCCAATTGAGCAGTAGACGACTACGGGCTTATTCTGATTAATCTGGCTCAGAGCCGTCAAATCAGGGGTAGCTGGATCGATCCGTTGAGCCGTTTTCAAGTGGCTGACCTCATACTCAGCCGCAGTTCGGGCATCTAATAAAAGCGGTTGGGTTCGAGCAGGATTTTTGCGCCATTTAGCCAATTCTACAGTCGTGACCCAACGGACTTGGGGGTATTGCCAAGCAATCCAGCGTCTAAGTAACTTGAAGACGAGCGATCGCCCCATACCCATATCCATATCCATACCTACAATTGAATTCTGGCCTCTGGCAATACCAGCATCGCATCTCCAAACGAGTAGAAACGATACTGTTCCGCGATCGCTTCCTGGTACAACGCCATCAAGCGTGGACGCCCCACCAACGCACTCACTAACATCAGCAAACTAGAGCAGGGTAAATGGAAGTTGGTAATTAATCCTTCTACCACGCGCCAGCGATAGCCAGGATAAATAAACAAATTCACTTTGCCTTGGTAAGGCTGCAATTCCCCAGGCTGGTTGCCATTCTGCTCAGCTTGCTGTGCCACTCCTTCCAAGGTGCGAACGACCGTTGTACCCACAGCAATCACGCGCCCTCCTTGGGCTTTGGTCTGCTGAATCTTAGCAACCGTATCGGCTGGAACTTCCACCCACTCGCTATGCATGGCGTGTTGGGTAATATCCTCCGCTTCTACGGGCCGAAATGTACCAACTCCGACATGTAAGGTGACAAAAGCTTGGTCAATGCCTTGAGCTTGTAGCCGTGCCAATAGCTCAGGGGTAAAGTGCAATCCTGCGGTTGGGGCTGCTACCGCCCCAGGCTGAGCTGCATAAACGGTTTGGTAGCGTTCTGGCTCTGCATGAGATTGGGTAATGTAGGGCGGTAGAGGCACTTGACCGAGTTCGGAAAGCCGTGTCTGCAAAGTCTCTCCATCGGGCACCTCAAACTGCAAGATTCTCCCCCCCGTCGGGGCATCTGTGGCTAACACCGTGGCTTTCAAGCGAGGTGGCGCAGTTGGGTCTGGGCTAAACTCAATTTCTGCTCCTGGTTTCAGCCGCCGACCGGGTTTGACTAAGGCCAGCCAGCAGTTAGGTTGGGGTTGGGGTTCTAGGAGCAAGACTTCGATTGCAGCGCCCCCTGGCTTACGACCGTACAATCTGGCTGGAATCACACGGGTATTATTGAGCACTAGTAAATCCCCCGGTTGCAGGAGATCTGGCAAGTCCCGAAAGATGCGGTGGCTATGCTGAGTCGAGGAATTGAGGACGAGCAAACGAGCTTGATCTCTCGGTTCTACTGGGTTCTGGGCAATTCTCTCTTCGGGTAGCTCGTAGTCGTAAGCACTCAGTAATTGGTCGGAGGTAGACTCAGGAGCGATCGCCGAGGTGATGGGCTGAGATGAAGAACTGAAATCGTGAGGTTTGGTCGTGAAGTTCATACCAGAGTGGGCTGCGACAAGCGATGAGAGGCAACATTTAGGACAATATTGGGTGGAACCCCCCATAGGAGGTCGGGGGCTTTTCCCCTATTGAGTTCAGCATATTCCCGTAAGAATAGAAATGTAGCATTCGCTGGGTCCGAAGAAACATGGAATATCTCTACTACCTTGGCAATGCCAGCCTCACCCTAAGAGTCGTCGAACACCTACACGGCACCACGCTAATGCCTGTTCGATTCATGACTGTAATTCATCAGATTGATGGCTGGGTCGTCAAGGTCAAGATGAATCGCTACTTGAGTCCACAGGAAGATGGAGATTTCCGAGCTTTCTTAAACGAGCTAGGCATTCCCTACGAGCCAGAAATTCGCATTCAAATGGCTTTGTGGAGTTTGGAGACGGGTCAGTCTGCGATTGATGTGATGCGACGCTATCAAGTGGCAGTGGTGTCTCATGGCAGTCCTGATCGGGCTGAGATTGAAGAATTCCGTAAGCAGTTTGTGCTTGGACTCGGCTATTGCCCTGAAACTTTGGCCTAAGCTTGCCCTAAGCTTCAGTTCTCTGACAACTCTTGCTCGCTGGCATTCACATTAAGTGAAAACAGCTTGAATATAGTCTTTTAAGCTCAGCTGATAACTACCGATCGCAATAGGTTGCCCTTGGGCGATCGCCTCTCTACGATTGCTGATTGCAGTGCTCATTGCCAATCTTGCAGCCTGAATCTTGTCTTTACTAATATTTTCAGGCTGCGGTTGGGCTTTTGATAGAGCTTGACATGCCACAAGCGCTACATCAAAGCGACAAGGTAATTCTGCTAGTTCAGGATGACTGGACAAAAATAATTCTGCTGTCTGCCAGAGCTTGGCCTGCTTTTGGGTAGTGATGGCGAGCAATCCGTCCGCATCCCAATTATTGCCACTACGAGTTTTAACTTCCACGAATACAAGCGTGGCTGAGGGCGATCGCGTTTGACTGGGTTCCGCAGGTCGCTGTGTTGCAGGTTGCTGTGCTGCAGGTTGTTGGGCAATTAAGTCAATTTCGCCCCAACGGCAATGCCAACGCTGATGCAGCACGGCCCAACCTTGAGCTTTTAACCACTCTGCAATCAAGGCTTCTCCGAGTAATCCAATTTCGCTCTTAGACTGAGACGAACGGGGCGATCGCGGGGGTTGCGGCGGTGCAGGATTCATGACCTTGGCTCCAATTTGCTCCGAGTTCAGCTATAGCGAAACTTTAACCTAGGTTACGACTCATAGGCTTTTTCACTAGGGAGACTCACAGCTTCGGGTAGGATCAAGGATGGGGTCGCTGCGATCGCTCTGGGTTGGGCTTAGAATCAACCTGGCGGATTGATAGTGATTCCAGACTCACTGATTCGTCATAGTCACTCAGTAAAGTACAAAAAAGTACAAAGTACGCGAGATGGACAGAAGGTACAGTTTCCCATTGATGCAGAACCCAGTTCAGAACGAAGTGAAAATAGCCTGGTATCAACGCCTAGCCGCTGCTTGTTTCAGTTTGTTCTTGATGGCCTTGGCTGGGGTAATGATTTGGGGGGCGATCGCGACTCCTGCCTTGGCTGAGGACTATACCAAGGCTTTCTTGGTGGGAGCTGACTTTTCGGACCGTGTTTTAGTAGACTCCAGCTTTACTAAAGCCAACCTGCGCGGTATTAATCTTAGCCATACAGATTTGCGAGGCGTGAGTTTCTTTGGGGCCAATCTGGAAGCTGCCAACTTAGAAGGGGCAAACCTCAGCAACGCCACTCTAGATACAGCCCGCCTGTCAGACGCGAATTTAACCAATGCTATTCTCGAAGGAGCCTTTGCCTTCAATGCCAAGTTTGAGCGAGCCGTAATTGATGGCGCAGATTTCACCGATGTAGAGTTTCGTCAAGACGCTCAAGCTTTGCTCTGCAAGGTAGCTAAAGGCACCAACCCCGTGACTGGACGCGATACCCGCGATACGCTTTACTGCGACTAGCCCAACTGGGGTACTTCTAATAAGTCGAGTGGCGTAACACAGCGTTGGCGATCAAGTTCTTGCAGATAGCGTCTTTCATCGTAGAACAGCTTTTGAAACCGTAATGCCTCCGTATCAAAAGCCTCATCTAAGCTTTGTTCTAGAGAATCTAAAATTTGTACTTGGTTGGGGTCGGCAAGAATTGCTTGCGTCGCTTCTTCCCACATTTTTAGCAGATGACGGCAACGTTTTTCGCACATGATCCGCTCTAGGCTAGCAGTGGCAGTGCGAATCGCTAGGCTAGGACGCAGAATATCTAGCTTTGCGGTTTCGTCGAGTTGCAGAATGTGCAAGACTCGCTTAATTTCCTCTGGAGACTCTGTACAACGGTCTTGCAGCGCAGTGAGTAAATCAATTTCCGTATTCTCTTCCCAATCAGTCACCCATTTATCTTCGCCCTTATCAAAGCGCAAAGTAAGTGAGTCACGGGTCTCCTCATCAATAGTTGGTTCTTCAATATCTAGGATCTGCCGCCACAAAAAGCGGTGATGAGACAAGCTAAACTCTAACTCGCGCTGCTTGAGAGCCGCATGAACTTCTGGGCGATGGGCAGGACAGTGGATGTAGATGCGGAGAAGTTGGGCTTCGGCGGCTTCGCGTAGGGTGTAGTCGGTGGGTTTTTCCCATTTTTGCGATCGCCCATGCCAACGCTGCCCCCGCACCTGGGTACGAAGATTTTCTTCGAGTTGCAGCGCCAGTCGGGCATCCCCTTGGCTCAAAAACCCAGCGCACTGGTGGATGTAGTGAGTCCGTAGGGGAGTATTGGGTAAATTGCCCAATAGCTTGACGATCGCCAGAATCGACTGCTGAAACTGATCGGCTTGCCTGAGGTCTTGGCCTTGGAGTGCCTGCTGAATTTGCCAATCTAACCAGAGGGGTGCTCTTTCCAACAAGCTGCGGTAATGCTCTGGAGAGTGAGTGTGCAGAAACTCATCGGGGTCTTTGCCCTCTGGAATATTCAGCACTCGCAACTGCACTTGGCCTTGATAAGCCAAATCAGCCACTTCCCCGATCGCCCGCTCTGCCGCTTTCACCCCCGCTGCATCTGCGTCAAAGTTGAATACGACCTGCTTCGACTCGCTGTAGCGCAGCAGTTGTTTTACTTGGGCCACACTCAAGGCAGTGCCCAAAGATGCGACCACATTGGTAATTCCTGCTGCATGGAGGGCAATTACATCAAAATAGCCTTCTACGACTACTGCTTGGTCTTGCTTGGCGATCGCGGCCCGCGCTTTGTCTAGCCCATACAGGGTTTTGCCTTTGTCAAATAAATCGGTATCGGGGGAGTTGAGGTACTTGGGCTGCTCATCGCTGAGGGTTCGCCCGCCAAAACCAATCACGCGACCCTGAATGTCTAAAATCGGGATCATTAGGCGATCGCGGAAGCGGTCATAGTAGCCACCTCCTGACTTGCGCGGCAAAATCAACCCCGCTTGGTCAACCAATTCCACCGGATAATGCTTCTGGTCTACCAAATAGCCATACAGCGTCTCCCAACCCGCCGGAGCATAACCCAGTTGAAACTGTTGAATGGTTTCTTGGCTCAAGTGCCGAGAATTTTGTAAGTAGTCTAAAGCGACCTTTCCTTGAGGTTGTCGCAGGGCGTGCTCGTAAAACTTGGCCGTCAGGGACAAAATTTCATACAACTGCTCCCGCACCGAAAGCTGCCGTTGCAGTTCTTGGCGCTGTTCTGGAGCCAAAGTTTTGACATTGACCTGGTAGCGCCGAGCCAGATCCAGCACCACATCACTGAAAGAGTTTTTGCCCAACTCCATCAGAAACTTGATCGTGTTGCCTCCCGCTCCACAGCTAAAGCAATAGTAAAACTGCTTGCTGGGACTGACGCTGAAGCTCGGAGACTTGTCATCGTGGAACGGGCACAGCCCGACAAAGTCTTTGCCCTGTTTCCGCAGCACTACATGCTCAGAAACTATATCGACAATGTCAGCTTTTTGCTTGACTTGCTCAATAGTGTCAGGATGCAGCCGAGGAATGTCCATTAACCCTGTGCCGAGAAGTAGAACTCGCTTACTATTGTCACCGCTCTCTCAGTTTCAGCCAAGCCGTTGCATTTCGAGGAAAGCCATGCTGTGACGCCATTCGCCTAAACCCATTGGTGCAAATGGCTGAAGTTCGAGTATTATCACGGTGATCCAGCGTGGACGCTGTATTCTGGCTTTGGGTTGGGCATAATCAACTGGTTAAGGGTAATTTTACTGACTAAAAATCATGGATTGAGGGCCGTTATAGAAGCCAAGCTACAGCAGTTTTATTAAACAGCCACTAAATATCAATAATTTTTAGCTCTAGAGGAAACAGCGCAGATGGGACGGATCTTTATTTCGGCAGGTCATGGTGGGAACGAGAGCGGCAGAATCGACCCAGGCTCGATCGCGGGTGGCACCACAGAAGCCAGAGAAATGATCCTGCTGCGGGACTTGATTGTAACCGAACTGCGATCGCGCGGGTTTGAAGTTTTGGCCGTACCTGATGACCTTAGCCTAGCGGGGACCATCTCCTGGATCAACAGTCGCGGGCGTGTGGGTGACGTTGCCTTAGAAATCCATGCCGATGCCTTTTCTGATCCCTCTATCCGAGGAGCCAGCGTTCTTTATATTGCCAACAACGACGAGCGCAAAGCTCACTCAGAGCTGCTGCTGCTGGCCCTGCTGCGCCGAGTGCCCCAACTACCGAGCCGGGGAGCCAGACCCGATACTACTACCGGAGTGGGCAGCTTAGCTTTCTGCCGTCAAGTGGTTCCTGCTTCCCTGTTAATGGAAGTGGGCTTCTTAACCAATCCAGACGATCGCTTTTTGATTCAAAACCGTCGCCGCGATATTGCCTTAGGCATTGCTGACGGCTTAGCCGCTTGGAGCCGAGCGGTCGATGCATCCATCCCCACGCCTACACCGACTCCCACGCCAACCCCCACTCCTACCCCTGTACCGACGACTGGCACCTATACGCCCGCCAACATCAATATCAACGGCTCTCTCTATGGTGAGCAGGGGATTGTCGTAAATGGCAACGCTTACATTCCCGTTGATCTAGCCGATCGCTTGCGGGTGGATCTGACTAAGGCTCCTAATATTCGCCGGATTAATTACCGCAATATTGTTTACATCCGAGCCGTAGATTTGCGGGAGTTGAACATTTCTGTCGGTTGGGATAGCGCTAGCCGGACGGTGATCCTGCGATCGATCCTCTCAATTTGCCCGGGTCAACTAGACCGCATCATCAGCAACGGCAATACTTCCGAAGTCCAGCTGATGATGTTCCTCAAATCTAATAACGAAAATGCCTTGACTCAGTTCCCCGATTTGCCGAAGCTCTACCGCGAGGAAGCCAGCATAGAAGGCGTGAATTATGATATTGCCTTTTGCCAAATGTGTGTAGAGACAGGCTTTTTGCGTTTTGGTGGTGATCTCAAGCCTTCGCAAAACAACTTTGCAGGTTTGGGCACGGTCGGCGGCGCTGAGGTGGGTGCGTCTTTCCCCAGCGCTCGGATTGGGGTTCGAGCCCATATTCAGCATCTCAAAGCTTACGCCAGCACTGAGCCTTTGGTTCAGGATGTAGTAGACCCCCGATTCCGCTTTGTCACTCGTGGCATCGCACCTTTAGTTGAGCAACTAAGTGGTCGCTGGACAGCAGATTTACAGTACGGCATTAAGATTACCGCTACCCTCAGACGGCTCTACGAAACAGCAGGTTTATTGTAATCTCGACGACCCATGCATGTAGCAAACCTCAGGCTCTGCTCTGGCATCAATGAGTGGGTGCTAGCAACGGCTCTATATCTCTCTAGCTATAGCCAGAACTTGAAAGGTGAAAAGTATGAATTGGCGGGATTATGAGATCGAAGCTGAACTGCAATAGATGAAGGCAAAGCTGAGTCGTGGCGGCAATAGCTCTAGTGCTGAAGTCAAGGCAGATTCTACAGATTTAGAGCTTGTCCTGAGACAGCTGCATCAGCTGGTAGGCATGAGCAACGTCAAGGATGAAATCAACAATCTGATTAACTTTCTAAAAATTCAGAAATTACGTCAAGAACAGGAACTGCCCAATATTTCAGTGACCCTTCATTCAGTATTCTGTGGGCCTCCTGGAACTGGAAAAACCACGGTAGCTCGGCTTATAGGTGAAATCTATAAAAACTTAGGGATACTTGCGAAGGGGCATTTGATTGAAACCGATAGAGCAGGGCTAGTCGCTGGCTACATTGGCCAAACTTCCATTAAGACGGATCAATTGATTGAGTCAGCCCTAGATGGTGTACTTTTCATTGATGAAGCCTACACTCTGAAGCCAGAAGGAGCGACTAACGATTTTGGTCAAGAAGCGATCGATACCTTGCTGAAGCGCATGGAAGACTATCGCGAGAGATTGGTCGTGATTGTGGCTGGTTATGGCGATGAAATGTCTAGGTTTATCGATGCCAATCCTGGCTTAAGTTCAAGATTTAACAAATATCTCTATTTTGCTGATTATATCCCTGAAGAATTGCTCAGTATTTTTGAATCAGTTTGCCAGCAGCATCATTTTCAATTAAATGATTTAGCTAAAGAGAGTTTACTGCAAAAACTCATGCATTTGTATGCCCATAAAAATAGAAACTTTGGCAATGCCAGATTGGTCAGAAACCTATTTGAAAAAACTGTTGAAAGACAAGCAAACCGACTGGTCAAACTTGACAAAGTTAGCAAAGAATTGATGATGACCATTCTACCTGAGGATATTCCTGAGCCTAGTACTTAAAGCGGAAACAAGAGGGGAGACAACGCGATCGCTAGAGGCAAACCTAGGGTTGAAGGCTAAGAACGTAAGAATGGCGGAGATCAATCAGCGCGATCGCTGTTGTAGTTCTGATTCTAGTTGGCTCACGATGGAGCCATAGCTCGGTATCAACTAGCGGGTTGAATTGGAGCTTTACATCAAAGGGTTGCTTTTAGTTCGGCTTAGATACCTTTTAGATAACAGCCTATGCCCCCTTCATCCCAACAACCACTGTACGAGCCTTTGTCCGAGTCTAAAGCTACTTTTCACTCTAGGCCCTTCTATTGGTTCAAGTCTATTTGGGCACGTTCTATTGGCTCTCGCTTGTTTTTGTATGTTTTAACCGGAGCCTTTGTGGGTTTGGGGGGAATGTCTTATTTATTCTATCAAGCTTCTGAAAGTAGAGCTAAGGAACAAATTCAAGTCACACTTGACACTCAGGTAAAGTCGATTGAAGGGCAGCTTACCCAGGCTGAGGAATCGATTATTGGTTTAGCAGCCGGAGTTAAAACCATGCAGGCTCTTGAGATTAAAGATCCAGAAGCCTATAAGAAAATAGTCTTTGAAGTTTTCCAAAAGCGTCCGAAACTAACAATGGGAGTTGGTTTTGGCCAAGCTTCTGGCCAAATTGTCTCAAGTCGGCAATGGTTCTATCCCTACTTTTATGTAGACCAAGGTGCATCAGGAGCTGTAGGCCAACAGTTACCGCCCCCCTATAGTAATATTCGGTACTCAGAGTTATTTTCTGATGATAACTATCCAGATCGAGAATATTACAAAGTACCTGTAGCAAAAGGAAAAACGGTCTGGCTAGAACCGTTTGATTGGTACGGTATTACCATGACTAGCCTTTCGAGTCCCTTTTATAGTGACAGTGGCAAGCTGCTTGGCATTGTGGGAGAAGATGTCAACGTTACAGCCCTCGGTGAACAAGTTAAAGCGCCTGTAACTCGTGGGGGGGGCTATTTTGTCATTTTGAGTGAACAAGGCAATTTGTTAGCTTATCCTCCTGATCCGAAAAAAGCAAAAATTCGAGCTCGCTACCAACAGATACCAACCCTCAAGGACATTTGGCCCCAGTTGCAAAACGGACAGGCTGGAATCATTCAAGCAAAGGGCCAGTTTTGGGCTTATCGCAGAGTATCTAATACTAACTGGTTGATGCTAGCAGTCGTACCGCAGTCCTTAGTTTTAGGGCCAGTCTTAAGCATCACGATCTCAGGGGCTCTAGGTGCAGGGGCAATCCTGGCCTTGGTGGTAGCTTTGTTTGTGCGGCGGCTCAACGATCGCTTGCGACCAATTTTAGAAGAATGTCATAAGCTTAGGGCGATCGAAGCTGAGAAAACCGATGCTGGGAGCCAGGAAACCACAGGCGAAGCGCTGCATCTTTTGGGGACTGACATACCACTGGCTGGCTTAGATGAGATCTCTATTCTGTCGCTGTCCTTTCACCAAATGGCCCAACAGTTGCGGGATTCGTTTGCCGCTCTAGAGAAAACCAACGAAGAGTTAGAGTCTCGGGTAGCACAACGCACCGAAGAGTTGCACCAAAACAATGATCATCTCCAGGCCACGTTGCTTGAGTTGCGCCAAGCTCAGAGCCAACTGGTTCACAGCGAAAAAATGTCTAGCTTGGGTCAACTGGTGGCTGGAGTGGCTCACGAAATCAATAATCCGGTTAATTTCATTCATGGCAATCTGGTTCATGCCAGCCAATACAGCCAGGATTTATTGGACTTGTTGGCCTCCTACCAAACGCAGTTTCCGGATGCTCCTCCAGACCTCCAAGCCCAAGCTGAAGAAATTGACTTGGAATTTTTACAGGAAGACTTGCCTAAATTACTGGGTTCTATGAAGGTAGGGGCCGATCGCATTCGTGATATTGTGCAGTCTCTGCGGAACTTTTCACGCCTGGACGAAGCAGAGGTCAAAGATGTGGACATCCATGAGGGCATCGATAGCACTCTGATGATTCTGCAAAATCGCCTCAAGGCTAAACCAGAGCATCCAGCCATTCAGGTGGTTAAAGCATACGGCAACTTGCCCCGGGTCGAGTGCTATAGCGGCCAACTCAACCAGGTGTTTATGAACATTCTCACCAATGCGCTCGATGCCTTGGATGAGCATCAAACCAAGTTAGCAGACACAGGCACGAAACTCGCAGCGACGATTACAATTCGCACTCTCAGAGTGGGTCGCGATCGCATTGCAGTCCACATTGCTGATAATGGCCCTGGCATGTCTGCGGCAGTCCAGCAACGCTTGCTAGATCCTTTTTTCACTACCAAACCTGTCGGTAAAGGAACGGGGCTGGGGATGTCGATCAGTTATCAACTTGTTGTAGAGAAGCATGGCGGCTCATTGCAGTGTGTTTCGGCTCCAGGCGAAGGCACTGAATTCGTGATCGAAATTCCCATTCAGCAGCCGAACCAACAGCCTAATAACCGTCAGCCAGCGATCGCCCACGCAAATTGATTGGGCAATCACAGCGATTGTCCTGCTGCGAATACTTGATCTGTCAGCAAATTTAACTCTGGAAGGAGCGGGGAGACAACGCGATCGCCCGCTCGAAATAGGGTGCCGATATATTCCCCATCGACTAGCGTATACACCGTAATTGTGGGTTGCTTAGGCGAACCAATGTAGCGCACACCTCCCAAACCCAGATAATCTACAATCCAATATTCTGGAATGCCTAACTGCTCATAGTCCGCCAGTTTGTGAGCATAGTCATCCTGCCAATTCGTACTCACCACTTCAACTGCAAGCTTGGCCGAACTACCTAGAGAGATGCTGGATTGCCGCTGCCAGTAAGAATCAGACTCTAGTGCTACCTCATCTAGCACAATCAAGTCAGGGAGATAGCCGTTAATCTCTGACCCTGCGACTTTGACTAAACAGGTGCGAGGAATAAACCACGGCAATGCTAACCGTTCGATCTCAACATCTAGTTTGCGGGCTACTAAAGCTGCTACCTTTTCGTGTGGGCCAGTCGGGCGCATCTCTACAACCTCGCCCCAGCGCAATTCATATCGTCCTCCATCTTCTGGGTACTGATCCACAAACTGATCAAAGGTCAGTGGCGGTCGCGCAACTTGCCCAACCATAATCAATCTCCCTTTGGGATTCTTGGACTTCTTGCATGGGCCTTTGGATTAGTTGAGGTGTAAGCTTTGCCCTTGCCTTACCTAGTATGCAAGAGGTTCACTGAATAGGTTCTGTGACCCAAACTGGTTCTGCTGCTGTATCTGATTTGCTGAGTTGAGCTAGCTTCCAGGTTTTCTGGTCGGGTTGCTGTTGCAAATAGACTTCAAACGGATTTTGCTCTTGAGTCACTTGGCGGCTGGGTAGCTTCAGTGTCAGGTCGTAAGTTCCTTGGAGATGGTAAGCAGGTAAACCCTGGATTTTTAACGACTCTTGGTTGGCGATCGCAACTTGCTTTACTTCTACTTTGGGTGGCTTCTTCAGGCGGAGTTGGGTGGCGAGGGTTTGTTGAGTTTGGCCAACTTGGAGGGCGATCGCCTGCTGCACCACCCGATTGCTCAGCCCCGGAATATTGTTGCCACAAGCCGTTAACAGTCCCACCAATACTACTGCCAAAATCGCTCGGATCATAAACACCTACTCTCCTCTTCGTTCCCAATTACAGCGAGTCTCCTTAATACCTCAATATAGTAATTTTGTGGCTGCATTTTTAAGCAAAATACTCCTATGGCTAATAAAACACTTGATCTGACTAACCAACTGTATGACTATCTATTGTCTAACTGCTTGCGGGAACCTGAGCTTCTAGTGCAACTGCGGCAGGAAACCGCTCAACATCCGATGGCCCAGATGCAGATTGCTCCAGAGCAAGGGCAGTTTATGGCGCTGTTAGTGCAGCTAATGGGAGCTAAGAAGACGCTGGAAGTGGGGGTATTCACAGGCTACAGTTCCTTGGTGGTGGCTCTGGCCTTACCTGCGGATGGCAAAGTGATTGCTTGCGACGTGAGCGAAGACTACACCGCGATCGCCCGCCGCTATTGGCAAACCGCAGGCGTGGCCGACAAAATAGATTTGCGAATTGGCCCAGCGGTAGACACTCTAGACCAGCTTTTAGCTACTGGTGAGGCAGAAAGCTTTGATTTTGCCTTTATTGATGCGGATAAGAGCAACTACTGGAATTATTACGAGCGATCGCTGCAACTGGTGCGCCCGGGTGGGTTGATCGCGATCGATAATGTGCTTTGGTCTGGGCGGGTGGCAGATCCGCAAGTGCAAGACAACCGCACAGAATCGATTCGCGCTTTTAATGCCAAACTGCATCAAGACCAACGCATCACGCTGAGTTTGGTGCCGATCGCGGATGGTTTAACCTTGGCTCTGAAACGGTAAAAATCCCGCAGGCTGAAGCCTGAAGCTATCGGAACTAAGCCTGCCTGCGCAGGCTACAGACATCTGGTGCAGGGAAAAACCTTAGCTAAACAAAAGCCAGACTCCTGCCCAGGCGACAAGCACCCCCAAGATTGCCTGTCTACTGACCACCTCTCCTAGGGCGATCGCGATCGGCAGAATGAACAGGGGACTGGTGGAACTGAGGGCTTGGGCGACTCCAACTGCCGTAAATTTGAGCGAAGTTTGTTGCAGCCAAATGCCTAAATAGGTGCTGAAAAAAGAAGTAATGGCGATCGCCCCTAACCAAGACAAACTCCGGCGGCGATCGCGCTCGAAGTCTAAGGTTTTCACCACTAATCCCGCTTGTCGTCGTACTAATAGCCAAACCAACAACACCAATACACCAGCGGCTAGGCGGACTAAGGTGCTCCACAAAGGGCTAATGGTGCTCTGAGTTAAAGCGGCACGCGATAGCACCGCTCCTCCTGCTTGGCCCAACGCTGCCAGTAAGCCGTAGCCCATTCCCTGCAAAGGATGAGTTGATTTTTCTGTTGCTGCATTGGTATCCCCGGTAGGCACTCGCTCACTTACAACCCAGGTCACGCCGATAATAGTGAGGAAAATCCCTAGCCAATTGCTCAGCTCTAGAGTTTCTTGCAAAAACAGCAAGGCGAGAAAAGCAGATAGCGGTGGTGCTAAGGCTTCTAATAGTAGAGTTCGTCTTGGCCCCAGCAAGTTGAGCGCGGCAAAGTAATAGGTATCACCAAAACCAATGCCTACTACTCCACTCAGGATCAACAGTCCCAAAGCCGTACCGTTAATGTTGGGCAGACCACTGCCTTGGAGCCAAAGCGTAATCACAAGGAAGGCGATCGCGATCACGCCTTTAACCGAGTTCAAAACTAAGGGAGGCACCCGCTGTCCGATGCGAGTGTAGATCACGGACGCGATTGCCCATAAAAATGCCGCACTTAACGCGGCTAGTTCTCCCTTAAATTGGGTGAGCCAAATTAGCATTTAACAGTAGAGGATTGATTGCACAATACCCCACTGTAAGGGTGCTAGCTCCTACATGCATGCCTAACGACTAAAGTCGCAGCTACAAGAACGAAGACCGCCTTCGCGGTCTAACTTCTGTCAAGGTGGTTGTAGCCTGCGTAGGCAGGCTTAGTTCCAATAGTCCCAGGCTTCAGCCTGTAGGACCTTTAAATGGTTAATGGCTAGAGGTTACCAACTTTGAGATCTTGGAGAATTTCATTAGCAGCTTGGATGCCAGAAAGAACGGCTCCTTCCATAAAGCCTTGCCATTCGTAGAAAGAGTTGGCATGTTCTCCGGCGAAATGTAGGTTGCCAACTGGTTTGCCTTCGTTGCCTGCAATGGTGGTAAATTGTCCGGGGGTGTAGCAGGTATAGCTACCTTTGGTTAGAGGGTTTGCGGGCCAAGGTTCTAAGTGAACGCGGTATTGACCATTGATTTTAGTGGCGACTGCTTTTGACCCTGGATACACCCGATTGAAATCGGTGAGAAAGCGATCGGCTTCTGTTTGTACAGTATTGGCTTTGAGACGCAGAGCGCGATCGCCACTAGAGTAATCGGTCAGAATCGCCTGGGTAGTGGTGGCTTTAGCGGGATTGGTTTCCCAGGTGGTTTGGTGGTTGGGCAAATCGGAGTAAGAGCTGCCATTGCTGCCAGGGAGCCAAGGCCGACCCTTGAAACCGAGCATCATCTTGGCATTGTTGCCATAGCCGAGTTGTTGGATCGCTTGAACCTTCCAGGCAGGCAGACCCAGGCTGGCATCTAACTCAACTTGACGCAACGTTGTAAAGGGAATTGCCAAAACGACAGCATCATAGGTAGCGCTTGTGGTGCGGGAGCCAGCCTGAAAAGTGAGTTCAATTTGCTTGGTGCCTGTCTGTCGTACTCGCAACAGCTTCATGCCTAGCTTGACTGGGGCTTGCAGGCGATCGCGCAATCCTTGAGTGATTTTGTCGTTACCCTCTACGACGTGATAGCGCTCATCACTAAAGACCCCAAACGGCGTAAATTTTGAGCGGCGATCGGCATGGATAAACAGCAGGAAGTTTAAGCAGCTTTGTTGAGCGATCGGTAGGCCATATTCCGCCTCATAAGCGGCTTTGATGGCTACCTTGACCACATTGCCTGCTCGGCGACTGTCCAAATATTCCTGTAAGCTGGTGCGATCGAGCCTAACATCCGCTTCATTGTGGCTATTGGCGCTAGGCTCACCAGAGAGGGTGCGTAGATCTGCTTGCATGGCTGACACCAAAGCCCGAAACTCATCTACCACCACTGATTCTGGGTAGCGCTGAGCATTGAAATAGTAAAAGATTTCTCCCGGTTGTTTGGTGACATCTTCCAGCGTTAAACCAAACTCGCGAGCATAGCCGATTAGGGTTTTGTGTAAGTTATCAATAAACTCACCTCCCCGCTCTGCTACCTGTCCGGGAAAGAAGTTGTTACCCAAAGAATAGCAACGGCCCCCGACGCGATCGCTCGCCTCATGAATGGTGGCAAGAATCCCATTACGCTGGAGTTCGTAGGCACAAGTTAACCCTGCAAACCCTGCTCCCACAATTCCTACGTTGGCACTCGCCTTTGGTTTGGGTGCAGCATTAGTCCCTCTGGCATGCCCTGCGATCGCGCCTGCAATTCCCAAACCGCCTAACGCTAACAACTCCCGACGGCGTAACCGTTGGCGATCGGCAGCTTCCTCAATCGCGGCGAGCCACTCTAAACCTTGACTAGTCGAAATTCGCTGCCGTTCGCAAAATAAAGCAACCCGGATAGCCCGCGCCAAATTGTTGAAGAGAGGGGAGTGACTCATAAGCTTCCTTAACAGCAGTTTTCTTACAGCAAGTGAGGGAAATATCCCCCAACTGAAGTTTGTTAGATCTGCTACACGTTAGCCAAAAACTGAAGCTACTGTCATCCTGGAAGAACAAATAATTCTCATGCTAAGAACCTCAGCGTGAGGTTATTTCTGTGCATATGGTTTAGCGTCTTTTTGCTTTAACAAAGCGGCAATCTCAAGGTGGTTTGTGGCGATCGCGTGATCCAGGACAGAGTCATAGCCATATCTCAACCGATGAGGTTCCACAAAAGTTTCACGAGTGCTTCAACAACAATTGAACCAGTGAAGCATTTCCTGCACGTACAGTTGATGATGGATTCGGTTTGGGTTGACCAAGTGGAGAAAATGCAACTTGATAGCCACAAGCTGTGAGTAGAGTAGCCAAGGCGATCGCCCAGAAGGTGCCTACTTCTCCAAAGTCCCTCAAAGATAACGAGCAACTTGGACTGTCATCTCGCTCAATGGTTTCTGCGGTAATCGATTAGCATTCAAGACACGGCTAAAGTTGATTGATGCTCCAGCTTGCAGCGCTCCGGGAGTTTCTAGGGGCACAATTCCTTCATAAAGAATCTCCTGACTTTGCTGATCCACCAGTTTATATTCCACCAAAACTAGAGGAATGGGTTGACTGTCGCGATTCACCACACTCCCTGACACGGCAACCTTGCCATTGGCGATAGGCTCAACCTTTAAGTTAGAGAAAACTAGGGGTGTGAGTCTAGGCACAGCAGACGATCGCGGACAAACTGAGCCATTTAAGTCAACCACTGCTCCTGCGGAGTTCAGCATCCAGCAGCCTTCATGCTCTTGAGCGATCGCTTGTTTGCCAAACCGACCGATTCCGACCCCCAGTAAGGCTAGGGTGAGTAACAACCGTAAAAAATTCAGCATGGTAAGTGTCAATAGTCATGAGCGCAGCCTGGTACTACAGCAGCGGCAACTTTAATCTAACCTGAGTTACTGCTGAGCTTGCGAATGGGATAAGTCCTGTTTTAGTGGATCAGAGGCGATCGCAGAATTTGAGCGCATATAGGAGTAAGTGAAAGAAAAATCGCATGTTTGGGTACTTTAGTAGCACTAAGTTGCCCCCTTACGTCAGGTTCGCCAATTTAAGACCCATAGGGAGAAACTTCCAACCATGCCAGAGAAAACTTCATCGATTGATGGCTTAACTGAGAGCCAAGGAATCGCTGCTAAAGCTAATGAGTTCTTCAACCTGATTGATTCTGACAACGCCTTTAGTGGGATTGCCTTTCCATCTGGGCTCACTAGCACCAGCAACATTTCTCGGTTAGTACGTGCTGCTATTTATCAGAAGGGTGCCGCAACTGCATCGCTTGCAGGACAGCTTGAAGTGGATGAGATTGTAAGCGCACTTCAGTCTTTTGTTGGTGATGGAGTTGACCTAAACAAAATCACTGATTTGTTGAACGTCAAAGAGAAGGCTAACTCTAAGGTTTCTATTGCGATCCAAAACGCTGGCTTTGAAGACCCCGCTCAGGAAGACTTTACCTTTACTGTTGAGCCACCTCCGGGCTGGCAAGTATACGACCCCAACAACATCATTCCTGAGGTCACGACTGAAGATTCATCTGCGACTGGGGTATTCAATCCATCCCTTGATAACTATCCTGGTGGAGTTCCAGAGGGCAACAACGTCGGCTACAGCTTCTTAGTACAAGCCCCTGGCAGTGGAGAGGCAGGTTTAAGTCAAACCCTGGATACGCTGCTAGCTCCTAACACCCGCTATACTCTTTCGGTGGCGGTTGGTAATCCGACAGGGGATGACCCAGTGCCCGGAATTTCCTTTCCAGGCTTTTCAGGCTACCGAGTTGAACTGCTGGCTGGCGGGCAAGTTCTAGCTGTAGATGACAATTCTCTCAACATTCCGGAAGGGAAATTTAAGACCTCTAAAATAACTTACACTAGCTCCGCGACTGATTCAGTTGTAGGACAACCCTTGGAAATTCGCCTGATCAACTTATTGCAAGGGCCAGGAATTGAGGTTGATTTTGACGATGTGCAACTAACCGCGAAAGCACTTCCTGGGGGCAGTAAAAGTTCTCATGGAAATGCTACCTCCGGTGACTTGTTCAATCAGTTGCACCAACCGTCTACCTTTGAGCTACCTCTAGCACCAACGGATAGTTCTAGCTTGTTTGGTTAATTTTGCAGGTCAGGAGGTGGTCATGCGATCGCCTCTTGGCCCCAAAGAGTGCTGTAAATGCCTGTAGGGGCGAACGGTGGTCTGCTCTCATAAACCCTAGAGTTGCAGTTGATCCAGCAATGTCTTGACTTGTTCGGGGGAAGCGAGAGTATTAGCACATAAAATCCCTGAGGCTGCTACAGCAGGCACACCAATGCCAGGGCTGGTACTGTCTCCTACCCGATATAAGCCTGCAATCGGAGTTTGAGGGCCAGGAAACATCCCTTCTCCAGCGGCGATCGCAGGGCCATAGGTGCCTTGATGGCGGCGCAAATAGTGAGCGTGAGTGAGGGGAGTGCCAATGAGTTCAACCACAATGCGATCGTGCAGATCCGGGATAATTCGCTCCAAAGCTCGAAAAAGAGATTGCGATCGCTCTCGTTTGCGTTCCTCATAGTTTTTATCACGCTGCCAACCTGCATAAGGTTCCAAAGTATAGGCATGAACCACATGATGACCTGCTGGAGCCAGATTTGCATCCCACACAGACGGAATGGAGATCATGCAGGTGTTGCCCGGAGTGGTGATATCTTGCTCAGAGCTATGCACTACCACATGATGTCCAGTCAAATCCTCTAGACCATCCGCTCGGATACCGAGGTGTAAGTGCATAAAGCTGTCTACCGCTGGTGTGGCGATCGCCTTTTCTCGATATTGGGCAGGTAGATCTTCAGGTTTGAGAAGTTTGGTGTAAGTATCCCAAAGCGTGGCATTAGAGATCACGACTGGAGCTGTTACGCGATCGCCGTTACGCAGTTGTACACCTACTGCTCTGCCGTTTTTTACCAGAATTTGCTCCACGTGAGTTTTGAGGCGCAGTTTGCCACCCCAACGCTCCAAGCCTCGAATTAGTGCTTGTACGATCGCCCCGCTGCCTCCGACTGGATAATCAATGACCGAGCGCGATCGCTCTCCTAACATAAATGCGACTTCGGGAGCGATTGTACCTGCTGCTTTTAGTCCTGATAGTAAAAAACATTCCAAATCGATCAACCGTCGCACCCAAGGATCGCGCACTGTCTGATCCATAATTTTGCCGATTGAGCTTTGAATCATGCCTAGTTGGGGCAATAGCTTGATCAAAGCAGGTAGATAGCGGGTCGCTAAGATTGGCCCGATTTGCCAATCAGCCCGGAGCGCGATCGCAGGAATCCCGCGCAACGCCTCGTAGAGAGCTAATAATCTTTGCTCAAACTGAACAAGTTCCTGAGCACCTTGAGGGGAAACTTGAGCTACAGCTGTTCGGTAGCGCTCTAGCTGGCAATAAACCGGAAAGGTGCCTTCGGGGAAGTGGTAGTGACCCAGCGGATCGTAGGCGATCGCCTCTACGCTTTCTCCCAACACAGTCAAAACTTGTCTTAATGGATTCAGACTGTGCGGATCGCTTAAGCCTGCATAGAAAGACGGCCCTGCATCAAAATGAAAGCCCTGATAAGTAAAGCTCTGAGCCGCACCACCTGGTAGGTTGTGGCTTTCGCACACGAGCACTTGTTTGCCATAGCGAGCGAGCAGTGCCCCAGCAGTGAGGCCACCAATGCCGCTACCCACCACGATGACATCAAAGTTAGGTCTAGCGAAATCTTGCATGCCAATCCTATCGAAAGAGCAGACATCAACCAGGAGAGAGACGAGCTAAGGGCGATCGTTGAGCTAACGTTAAGCACTCTAGCGGAAGTACCATATGGGAGCCAACTTGCTATGAGCATATTATCCATTGAAGAGCTAAAAAATTTAGTAGACCAAACTCAAGGAGTCTGTGTATCTCTTTATATGCCGATGGTGCGACTGGGTTCTGAAACTCAGCAAAACCCAATTCGTTTTAAGAACTTAATTCGGCAAGCGGAAGAACAACTGGCTAATCAGGGCATGCGCTCTACCGAAGCTGTAGAACTGCTGCAGCCCGCCCATGATCTGGATCATGAGGACTTCTGGCAGCACCAAAGCGACGGTTTGGCTATTTTTATTGCCAATGGCGTGTTTCACTACTATTGTGTGCCCACTAGCTTTGATGAACTGGTTGTGGTTAGCGATCGCTTCCACATTAAACCCCTCCTGCCCCTCTTGACGGGCGACGGCAAATTCTATCTGTTGACCCTGAGTCAAGAAGATGAAGTGAAATTCTTTGAGGGCAGCCGTTTCAGCATTCGAGAGCTTGAGGTGGGAAATATGCCCAAAACCCTGAATGCAGCACTGCACTACGATGGGCCAGATCAGGGAATTGAGCAGCGGATCGCAACTTCTCGCGGCGGTACCAACAATTCATTCCAGCAACCGGGTTCTTTCCACGGTCAAGGCAATGATGGTGCCAAGCAAAATGATATTCTGCAATTTTTCCATGCCTTAGATGCCAGCTTGCATGAAACGCTGCGGAATCAAAAAGCGCCCTTGGTTTTGGCAGGGGTGGAATATCTCCTTCCGCTCTATCGCGAAGCCAATACCTACCCTCACTTGCTGGATGAGGGGATTACTGGCAACCAAAAAATCTCCCAGCCAGAAGAACTCCATGCCGCCACTTGGCAGATTGTAGAACCTCTCTTCCAGCAAGCCCAACAACAAGCCGTGGAGCACTACCGGGAGCTTAATGGCACTGGCAAGAATTCTCACGACCTGAAAGAGGCGGTTTCAGCGGCTTACTACGGGCGAGTGGAGCAACTGTTTGTCGCTGTGGGTGTGCAACAGTGGGGCACCTTTGACCCCGATGCCAACCAGATCCAGGTGCATACTGATGCCCAACCTGGGGATGAAGATTTGCTAGACTCTGCGGCGATTCAAACGCTGCTCAATGGGGGTACAGTCTATGCAGTCGAACCCGATCAAGTGCCTGAGGAAGCTCCACTAGCGGCTGTGTTCCGTTACTAATGGCTGAGAGGATATTCCACTTATAGTCTTTTTTCAAGGGCAATGATTGGATATCCACAAATGGCTTAGTGAGCATTAGTCATATAAGACCTAACCCCCAGCCCCTTCCCTAGCAGGCAAGGGGAGCCAGATTCAAAGTCTCTCTCCGCACTGGAGAAGGGTTTGGGGAGAGGTCTTGCAACTTGAGAAAAAAGTTAGCTTATTCTTTGCCTCCGTTTTTGTTCTTTGGTCAACTTAGCGCTTCCGATCGCATTACTCCCTATTTACACGACAAGCATCGCCTCTACGATCTCTTTCCCGGTAGCCGAGCAGAGCGATCGCAGATAAGCTCTTTGTATTCTTAAGCCATATTGATGCTTTAGGGAGTGCAGAAGCTCTAAAAACCCACATAGAAGAAGCATCTAACGATTGGTCAAACAGAGCTAAATTACCCAGCCGACGTATTGTTCCTGGTTCGGCGGGCGCTTATCTAATTCTAAATAACTTGGCTGGAGAACAAACCAAGCTTGAAATTGGTAATGCAAGTACTATCAGGGCTAAGCTCAGTAGAGCGAAAATTTCTCAAGAAAAGGATAGGGTCAGGCTAGAAGCATTGAAAGTTAGCCATGACCTCTACCCCATCTTCATTATCTACAACTCCTGCTCTCACTGACGAAAGCACCCTCGAA
>JAHHIL010000042.1 GCA_019358975.1 Trichocoleus desertorum ATA4-8-CV12 | reverse complement strand
ATCGTGCTCGAAGCCTGCCTGTGTGAGGTGGTGGTTGCTCTGCTCCTTGAGGAAGTTGAGCAAAAGCGAAGGCTGTTACAGCAGCAGGGATGGGAGGTTCACATCACAAGGTGCAAGATCTGAGTCGGCATATCTTGAGCATTACCTCAAGCATTGGCTTCTTACACAATCCCAATCCCATCCACCATCTGGTTAGCACCGACTCTGGGTATCGACCGTTCCCAAAGAGATGAATGGGGTTCCCACGTTCCGATGTCTGATGATTGCTGTACTTAGGACTCCACTCTAGACCGGGTTTATTGAGAGTAGTTACAGGTCACAATTTAAGGTGCCTGTCTCTTATCCTTTGCCTTTTGGCTGCGGTGTCTCAGCCTGATTTCACCGCTCACAAATCACGATCCTTCAGTCATGGATTCCTCGCGTATCCATACAGCTTGCTAGACGGGATTCCAGATTGGGCTTCCAGTTACCGCCGTTTAACCCCGCTTCAGGCGTTGATGGCGAGTCGCGAACCTGGGGGTTATGCTGTCACTCCACTACCAGGAGGAAGGGACTTTCACCCTTATCAGACATCAGTTGTCAAGGTTCAGAGACCTTGCCTCTCATCCCCCAATCGATATTGGTTTCGAGAGAACGTGTCGCACTAAATTATTTTGTGTCAAAGGTCAGAAATAAGATCTAATGAACTACTGAACCTGAGACAACACTCCTATGACTTTTCCCCCTGAAATCCTCGATGAACTGCTCAAAGGCTACCAGAGCCCTGAAGATCTGTTGGGCGAAGGTGACATCCTTAAGCAACTGACTAAAGCTTTGGTTGAACGCTGCTTGGAAGGTGAAATGAAAACTCACCTAGAGCAGCAACGTGCTGAACCTGCTCCTATGTCCACGAAGAATCGCCGTAACGGACACAGCAAGAAGACCATCAAGGGCGAGTTTGGTGAGGCGCAGATCACGATTCCACGCGACAGAACGAGTGAATTTGAACCTCAGATCATCAAGAAAGGGCAGACCTGCTTTGACGGGTTTGATGACAAAATCCTGTCCCTATACGCCAGGGGCATGAGCGTCCGCGACATCCAGGCACAACTACAAGACCTATACGGGGTAGAAGTGTCGGCTGGTTTAATTTCTAATGTCACCGATGCTGTGGAAGAGGAGCGCAAGCTCTGGCAGAACCGCACCCTCGATTCGGTGTACCCAATTGTCTACTTTGATGCTTTAGTCGTTAAGGTCAGGCAGGATGGGCGAGTGATCAACAAAGCCATTCACTTAGCGTTAGGCGTCAACCTATCGGGGACAAAGGAACTGCTGGGGCTGTGGATGACCCCAAACGAGTCTGCCAAGTTCTGGCTCTCCGTGCTCACCGAATTGCAGAACCGAGGATTGAAGGACATTCTGATTGCTTGTGTTGATGGTCTGACCGGCTTTCCTGATGCCATTGAGGCGGTCTTTCCCAAAACAACCGTGCAATTGTGCATCGTTCACATGGTCAGAAATTCCCTCTCCTATGTCTCTTACAAAGACCGCAAAGCTGTTGCGACCGACCTGCGCCTGATTTACACCGCTGCCACGGAAACTGAGGCAGAGCAACGCCTGCTTGAGTTTGCCGAGAAGTGGGACAAGCAGTATCCGACCATCAGTAAGTCTTGGGTGAAACACTGGCAACGAATTATCCCGTTCTTTGCTTTCCCACCAGAGATTCGTAAAGCCATCTACACCACCAATGCAGTTGAATCAATGAATATGACTCTTAGAAAAGTTCTGAAAAACCACCGTGCTTTTCCGACTGATGAGTCGGCGATGAAAGTCGTTTACCTGGCGATTCACAATATTGCTAAGAAATGGACGATGCCGATTCGAGACTGGAAACCTGCCCTCAACCGTTTCGCGATTGAGTTTGGCGATCGTCTTTCCCTTTAGCTTTCTTTCCTTGACACAATCTATTTGACATACTCCTTCCCAGTCCAAGCTCCTTTATCTTTATCAGGTTCAGTAAAGTATTTAGGTTGAGTGAGAAATTTGCGATCGCAGATCTAAGTAGACCTCAAGGATCAAGAGCTAATTCTAGCACATCAGCAAAGACAAACAGACTCACGAATTGATCGTTTAAGTGCTCGCGTGGACGCATTCATCTTGGAAGCGCAGCGATTGCTTAGCGACCAAGGCGATCGCCTGTAAATCAGTCTAATCTTACTCGTCAGTCTCTTTCAGCTCTCACTCTGTCAAGCCTATCGTTCGCATCCCTGGCTAGCTCTATACAGTGCACGGTCGAAGCCAACCCTGCGATCGCTGTAATAGCTCCCTCCGCCCCGTGCCCTAGAAATAGAACTATAACCCCACCTAAACTCATCACAGCAGAAGCTGCGGTCACAATCAAGACTAGGTTAAAGCTGTGATGTGCTTGACGTAAGCGTTCTTGAGTAATGCTCAAATCTACGGCTGAACAGGAATCAAAGCTGTTGTTTGTCGATGGGTCGGTCGTTGTCATATTATGAAGTTGAAGTAGGTAACAAGTGGAGTTGTTGCTTGCATTTGGCTTGTGTTTTGAAGACCCTGTTTGAAAGTTAAGCGATTCAAGCAGGGTCTTAATTTAGTCATCAACCTTCTTCTGAAAGCCAAACCACTTCCAATTGAGGCATCTGATCAAGATAGCTGCCCAAATCATCTGCAACAAAGCCTCAGCAGTTTTGAAATAAAATATAAGCCGTGGTTGTTGTTCTGCTACCCACTGCCTGCGCCGCTCCACTAGTGCTTGACGCCAGTCTTCGGGCAGCTTAATAGCCATCCAATAAGGTAGTTGTGCTCTTAGCTTTTCATTGAAACCAAGTTTCTCAAATGATGCGACTAGGTGCTGATAGTCCTGGTCCAGGCTTTGAACTCTCATGTTAAGCGCTTGAGCTTGAGCTTCCATCTGCTCAAGTCGCTGTAATTTTTGTTTTGTTAGAACTTGGATTTCGGCTTCACTAAACCGTGACATATCCAAAGTTCTGATGTAATGTCTCATGTCTTTGACATATTGGGATTGCTCCTGAGTAAAGTTCAGGACTTCTTGCCGCCAGACTGGAAAATTATTTGGTAGCAAAACCTTAACAACTTGGGGCTTTGTCGCTAATCTAATGCTCACTCTTGTAGTTGTACCTAGCAGCCTAAGCAAAATGATCATCAGTCTTATTAGTGTCGTCATCTTAGGCTCCTTACTGAGTAGATACCAATGACCATCCAAAGAACTGCTGAAAGGTGGGTTGCCATCCTGCTAGATAAGCCCGGTATTCCTGGGTTTCCTTGAGCACTTTCTCACCCAATCCAGTTAGCTTGTAGTATTTTCTACGTGCGCCTCCTGCCTCTTCGTCAGCTTCATCCCCCCAACGGGCTTTGACCAAACCCTTCTTATCGAGCCGATGGAGAGTGGGATACAAACTACCAAATCCAATTTGACGCCTACCCTGCCTTGCCTCGTTCATGGCATTCATCACCTGAAGTCCGTAAAGCTCTTTGCCAAGCAGGACTGTTAATAAATCCTCTTCGAGAGCCGAGAGTGTAATATCTTGGCCGCCATCACCTTGCCCTTGTTTTGCCATAATTTTATATTTCGATGTACTATTCAGGAATATAGCACTTTACAAACTTGATATACATCGACACAAGAAAATTAAAAAGTGTGGCTCATCTTAAGCGTGTACTTGTTGGAGTACGCAGAAATGGTCGTGATTCTTGAATCTAACTACAGCGATCGCCCTCTTGTCCTCCAACTGTAAATCTCAGCCACCCAGAACTAAAAGATATTTGAGCAACTCAGGAGAGAGAAGATATCATCAGCTCTGCGCCCCAATATTGACAGCAGAAGTCCAGGCGATGTGATGGCGCGAGTCCTATCAAGCCGACTCCTCCACAATCCACCTTGATAACTCAAGCTTCTATTACTCCAGCAGCCTCAGCCAAGCCTACGAGCCCAGCCATTAAGCTAACACTGCGTTCTCGCGCTTCGCTTACGACTCGGCGGGTGGAGCGGACGGTTGGGGCTCTGGCGTAGTTTTGACGAAGCTACCCCAAAGCTTATGGCCTACTATGCCAGCACTGAGCTGAGAATTGTGAGCGATGAACTGCTCTTTGGACTGATACGGAACCCCATTCCTCACGAGTTTTACCTGAGCATCACTTTGTAACCCAAATCGCTTCTTGATCTCCTCATCTGAAGGCTTTTCGTCACCCAAGAATTTATTGACTCGTAGTAGAACTTCAGGGTCATTTTTGGTGTTAGCCTCAGGTGTTCCCACTCGTCTGAGGTTGAGCCCACAGGAGCCGAATTGAGCCAGCCGCTCTGAGGCGGTGGGATACTTGGAGCGATCGAACAAGGGGCTTTTCTCATCTAGGGATTGGGTTTGAATAGCTTGCAGCAATAAGTCATAATCTGGCTTCGTCAAGTCCAGTTGTTGTTGCAAAGTGGGATTTGGATTAGGTCCAGGCAAAATACCTGTAAGAAGTCCTTCAGCAAACTTGCGAGCTAGGATCGTTCTCCCCACTCCGTCTTGATTCACTGCCATCTCTGCTGCTAGGTTTCCCGCTAGCTTCGTTTGTAACTTGGGGTCTTGTAGTAGAGATGGGAAAAACATCCCTGCGATCGCGGCTTGCACAAAGGTAGGGGCATTTAGCTTGGCGATCTCGGAAGGGTCATTCAGCTTGTTCTGTTCAATCAGCTTCTCTAAAGCCGCACTGCCTTCTGCTCCCACGCAAGGGGCAAACAGCGTTTTGACAACGGCTTGAAACCCCCGCTTTTCACGTTCTCTTTCGGTGGTACGAGCCCGCTCATCTCCGAGTGGAGTGCTAGTTAAGGGACCACCAAGCGCATAGGAACTGTTCTTGCCACCTCCCAGTAACAGCTTGATATCTACATCTACCCGTCGCAATCCTTTGCGTTTGGGGTGAGGTTCTGAGTACTTGTCTTGAACGGAGGTGCAAACACACTCAGTTGCCTGCATGCTGCCCTGAGTAAAGAGTAGGAGTGGGGGTCTGCTCTCACCTTCAGTAATCTCCTTGAGATGCTTGAGATTCTCTGCCAGATGTGACACATCCTCGATCGCGCTGTAATAGGTTAGGGCAAGGGAGATGTCGCGAGGGCTGAGGCGCTTGAAATTAATTCCAACCCGAATGCCATCCCCATCTTGGGCTTCCCAGTCCGCCGTCTCCGAGTGCATGATCTCGTTAACTGCCAAACCCAAATCCACAGATTTGCCCTTGTAAGCCCCGTTCAAAATGATGATTTGCACTGGCGAGTAGTCAGGTTGCCCCCTGAGATCACGGGCTTGCTCTTTCAAGGGAGAAGGTCTGTGACTAGCCTGGGGGATTTTGGGGCCTAGGGTTGGTTTAGTGGCTGGGCTCGCAGGCTTGGCTGAGGCCGCTGGAGTAGTGGAAGCTTGAGCTACTGAGGCAGATTGTGGAGGAGTCGGCTTGATAGGATCTCGCGCCATCGTATCTCCTGAATTTCTACTGTTAGTATTGGGGTGCAGAGCTAACGCCGATGATATCTTCTTTCCCCCCTGAGTCAGTCAGGTGTCTTTTGGTTCTAGGTGGCTGGGGTTTACGGGCGGCAATGGGATTTCACAGGTGACTGTGGCAATTTCGCTAGAAGTGTAGTTTAGCTATCCTGTAAGGACACCTTTAGCAATCCCTCAATGAATAATACTGAATTAAGTCTAACAATTGACTTTCAAAAAGACTGGATAGATATCCTAAACCAAAGATTGATAAAGGATGGATATTCTGTCAATCCAAATATTGACACTTGTATTCAATACTTTAATACGCTTCGGCGACGTATAGAATCAAAACCAAGGAAGATTTTAGTTTCTCAAGAGTTTACTTGTCCCAAAAAGTATCGAGCAGGAATTAAGCTGATTCGTCAAAAAGTGAAACATGGAAAAGATTTAATACCGCATTTAAACAAAATTCGCTCTCCCGGTGATCCTGATCCTCTATTAAATGATTGGGGAATTCATCATTTCCATCTTGGAACCTCAATAGAGAAATCTGGCTTTATTAAAAGGACAGGCCCACTCCTTTTCGCGCGTGTGACAGATGATAATTTTTATATGCTTGATGTAATTGGTCATGGCAGCTGGTCCCAACAACGGCTAATTGAAATCATTCACCATAATTGGCCTAGGTCAATTGAACTATTTAAAGTGCCAGAAGGTTACAGGCTTGCGAATACACCTGTAACGGATGAGGATATCGCACAACTTCGGAAGTATGGCATATCAACTTCCATTCAAGTTCCTGACGGCACTATATATTCTTTGTTGGGAGGTGGCTATTCAGTTTCTAACATTTCTTTAGATGTTCGGGTAACGTGCAATTGTTATGCCAGAACAATTAAAAACTTAGAGAATCATGTCAAAGAGAATTTACCTAACTTGATTGAATATTTACGTCAGCAGGGTGCCAATTTATCCTCATCATTACATTTTCAGCTTGAATTAAAAAACGACAAAGCCTACGCGGTCGAGCTAAATTCTGAGGCTAGCGTTGAGCTAGGCCCAATGATGCTTCAAGTCATGGGAAAGTTTTAGATGGTGGACTAGCTGAGTAGTATCATTACTCAAAGTACGTCCGATTCCTCGCTTAAGCGATTTTCTAGTGGATAGTTTTTCCAGTCAAGCGATCGCGCTCCATTAACTATTTATCACTCTAGCCACAGTTTTCACAATTCCAATGTCCTACTAGTGCTTCCCCTAAGCTCAAGCACTAGTAGGACATTGTGGACGTTGACCTGTGAAGGCTGGATACCACAAAGCAACTCTAATTGTTCGGGCCGTGTCCGGCGCTGAGGCGGTTGAGAGATGGTTTCGCCGTTATAGATTGCGTCTTTTTGCTCTGAGGAGTCATCAGGAGACATAAGCTGACAGAGAGGAAAGAGCTAATGGATTCAAAGGACGATCGTCCCCAAGAGGTCTACTTTACAGCATATGAAGTTACTTTGTGCCTTCTGTATATCTTTAAAGAAATAAATATTTTATAGCTCTTTAACTAATTAGTAGTTAAAATCAACTTTCTTCAAAATTTTAATGAATTCAAATTGCTAGATGTATGAGTCTTGCAGGGAAACGTTCTAGCCAAGGTGATGAATATCAACTAAGAGTCGCTTTGCATTGGCTTATCCGCCTTCTAGAAGATGATTCTATTCGGGGCATTCAAGTCAATTCGACTGGAATACCAGAAATGAATTTTCAGGTTACTGTTGATGACATAGTTATTTTATTTGAGGAAGAGCGAGCATGTTTTATCCAAGCAAAAAAGAATCAATCTGATCATGAAGCTTGGAGATTTTCAGACAAAACTTTGCAAAAAGAGTTGCAAAAAGCTTGTAAACAGTTAGAGCTCAGCCAGAATTCGGAAGTTAAATTTTATTCTCGATCCCCGTTTGGGGAAGTTAAAAGTTTAGTAGAAGCTTGCAAAAATTTTCCTGACTATTTTGCCTTTACGCATAATGCACCAAAGAACCAGCTTGAAGCTCTAAAGCACTTATCGAAAATCTTTGAGCGTTCGGAGGAAGTAGCTTTTAGTCTAGCTCAAAGATTAGGCTTTGGCCCAACTAATGAGTTTGAGGATTGGGATCAGCAAAATCAGTCAGCTCTGGATCGAATTTTACCCAGAGCTGAGCTTGCTATGCCTTTATTAGAGCGTTATCTAGTAAGCCACGAGACCAATCTCAGGGATTCAAGGCACTTAATTACCCGTGAAGATATATTAGCTGAACTAAATAGACATGGCTTGAGTCTAGCACCCAAGCTGAGCGAAGCAGAGATTTGTAGAACTTTTGAATTAGCTTCAAATATTGGCCGGCATTGGCCACGTACAATCGACAACAAGTCTATTGTCCGAACTGAGTTATCCAAAGTTATTGAGCTTATTGAACAAGGGAGTCGAGTAATCTTACTATCTGATCGTCCTGGTAGTGGTAAAACCTGTGTTTTGTTGGATCTGGCAGATTATATTGAACGACCGTCTTGCTCTTGGAGCTTATTATTTATTAAAGGTGATCAGTTTACTGATGTAGATAATGAGCAAGATCTTAGTGTAAGAGGTTTGCCAACTGATATTGTAGGCCAATGCGCCCGCTTAGCAAGTTACCGCAAAGTCGTTGTCATTATCGATTCCCTTGATGTTTTATCTTTAAGCCGACAACACAGTGCCCTTAAGGTTTTCTTAGGGCTTGTTGATCGTTTGGAAAAAGTTGATGGAGTAACAGTAATTGCTGGTTGCCGCAGTTTTGATTTGCAATATGATCCTTTGCTTAGAGGGCGTTCATGGCAACACACAGTTTACTTGCAACCACTTGATTTTGATGCTGTAGTCAAAAGCTTTTTAGTTAGTTGGGGAATTAATCCTGATAGTATTAACCTCGAACTTAAACGATTGCTGAGCTCACCTCAAAATCTAAAGATGTATGAAAAACTAGCAAAGCTTGGTAGAGCGTTAAATCCTTCATCAACTTACGAACTCTATGACAGCTTTGTTGAGGAAGTAGTAGTTCAAAATCCTAATTTAGGTAATGGTGCTATGACTGCATTGCAGGACATGGCAAAATACTTTGTGAAACACAGAAGCCAATCTTGTCATAAAGAAACTTTTCGGTGTAGCGAGGATGTAGTTAGACGGCTAATTAGTCAAGAGGTTCTATGGAGTCCTGTGCCTGGTACTTTGTCATTTAGCCATCAAACTTTAATAGATTGTCTTGTTGTTCGAGCAACTCTGGCGGAGAGAAAAACCTTAGCGCAGTTCATTCTTGAATATCCTCAACTTCCCTTCATTCGGCCAGTAGTCCGGGCTTTTTTCTTCTTTCTACGTACCCATGAACCAAGTAAGTTTAGGCATCAAGTATGGGAAGTTTTATCACATACAGAAGTTGCATATCATGTTAAACGTTTAATCTGTCAGTCTCTTGCTGAAATTGAACCAGGAGCAGAAGATTGGCGGCTATTACGCCGAATCTTTCAAAGCTACCCTGATTTATTTCGTCGGCTGTTTGCAAGTGTACATGGAAATGCCTGGTTCCAAATCCTTCAAAAATACTGGTTGCCGGAGGTCAAAGCCTTGCAGGAGCGAGAAGGCTGGTTGCGACAGTTTTGTTGGCAATTAGGTGCTTGGGCAAATCAATACCCAACTGAAGTAATTAAGCTATGGCAGGAAGCAATTGTATGTCAATGGATAGACAACCAACATATTGTTGAAATCATTTGCCACGGCTTAGACAAATTTAATGCTTGGAGTACCCAGGATATTCAATCACTGCTAGAAAGCTTAGTGCAATACTCCAACAGCGATCGCAGTTCTTTGCTCGGCAAGTCTCTTAGCCAATGGGTGGAAGCTACGAACTCTGGGGATGATTTGCTCTGGAGATATATTACTAAGGACATTTTCTCTGAACATGAGGGGCGCTTGGACCTGCGTAATAAATTGCGTTGTACACCTCACACTTTTTATACAGAAAATTTCTTGGCAGAACGCTTAGTCACGTCCGAGAAGCTTCTAACGCTAGCGCTAGTTAGCCTAGAAGATTGGAGCAATAACCGCTTTATGGACTGCGACGAAGGCAGTCTGAAAAACGAGTTTTTGCGTGATACATCTTGGATATATAAGCACAGCAGGCAAGACATTCATTCTGGAGATAATCTTAAGGTTCTATTCAGTGCCTTAGAGGAAGCGCTGAAACAGCGATCTCGGCAGAATGACGTTTGGTGGCAGGCAAACGAGCTAAGCCTACGCGGCAGTCAAGAAGCTGGCATTCGTTACCTCTTAATTCAAGCTTACAAAGAAAATCTTGAAGAAAATATATTTGGGATAGAGGCTCAACTCCAAGATCGAGTACTCCTTAACGAGAGCGATCTTAGTTATGAATTAGGGAAGTTAATGCAGATGGCCTACCCCTATATCTCTGAATCAGTGCAAACAACTAACCAAGAGCTTGTTTCAGCATTACGGACTGAAAATATAGCCATGTATTCTCTTCAATATCAAAATGAGAGCAATGACGTGGTAGTTTGGGCTTCTCGCAAGGCATACAACCTTCTCTCCTTAATTCCCTCAATATTTCGAACATCGACAACCCAAGCTTTTATTGACATTTGGCAAAATCGTTTGGGCTATACCCAACCTTCACCAACGATTCAAAGTTCTGGTGGTTTGGTAATGCCGCCATTCTCCCCTCAAGACTTACTCAGGCTTTCGGATCAAGCTCTTTTGCGCTTATTGCAATACTACGAGCAATACCCAATGCGAGACCCGTTTGATCGAGACTTAGTGGGTGGGTTTAGTGAGGTAAGAAGTGTTGTACGTGAAGCCTGTTCACTTGAACCTATACGCTTTTTAAGCTTATTTCCTTGGTTTATAGAGAAAAATTTGTGTCAGGAGCACATACACGCTCTTATTGAAGGTATTGCAGTTCATCTACGCTACCGATTCAGCAATCTTAGTCCAAGCAAGCCGTGGGAACCCATGGAGCCATTACCTGAAGGAGGTATGCTTGCATCTGCTTTGCTTTGCTTACTAGAGCGATATCGCATCATCTGGAAAGATCTTAAAGTAGTTAGTTCAGCCCTAGAAGCTTGCTGCGTTGTTCTAGAAAATTCGATCTCAGCTGAGCGCCTAACGTTATTGCTCTTTTGGCTTCGTGCTAAATTTCCTAGCGATAGGCAGACTAGTAACGATAGCCGAGATCTCCGCTCCACTGCTATCAACTCACCTTGTGGTGTTGCAGCTGAGAGTGCAATGATCCTTTGTAATAAGCTTTTAGAGCAAGAACAGGAACTGCCTGAGTTACTACCATCTCTTCTGCACCATCTTGCTCGTGATCCGGCAATCTACGTGCGGATTCCTGTTCTCGAACGGCTTCCTTTTCTTATATATAAACACCCCAGTCTTGGATGGAAATTGCTAGCTGCTGTCTTTCAAGAGCCACAACCTCGTCTTTGGGAGTATGCAGAGCTTTGTTTCTACTATCAGTATCGGGAAAATTTCAATCTAGTTGAACCATATTTGAACCGTCTTCTAAATGAGGGCGTTGAAGAAGCTGGCAGTGTTTGGGGTCGTCTTGCAACATTAGCTAGTTTGGCGAGATACATTAGTCAAGAACGGCTCTTTAGCACTTTGAGAACAACTAATGCTGATGCTTGGAAAGGAGCTGCCCAAGTCTTTAAATCTAATTTGGACGAACGGCAACATACAACAGCTTGTCATACCGGACTAATTAATATCTTACAACAAGCTAATATGTCGGACTTGGTTCTTCAAGAAGTTGAGGAATGCTTTGGCAAGGAGAGTAATAGGGAAGCTATTCAGCACGAACTGGTCGTTGCATTTCTTAATGCTTTGCCAGTTCTTGTAGAGAGACGCGATATTCATGATTTTCTTGAATGGTTAAGTTATAAAGCGTACCGAAATCCATTGTCCACGCTAGAGTTTCTGGAGACATTGCTTAAAAAACTAGAGGAAGGAAACAAGGCATTGCTGAATGAAGGTATGAACTAAGCTGGAACAGGTACATCCCAGAATTTCAAGTAGTGAAGTAACAAGCGAATCGAGTGTCTCAGCATTTCCTCGTTCTTGGAATAGCACAACGTCTTGCGATGCAGACGAGCTAGATAGTGCCGTAAGCGGGTATTTTCTGACTCGACTCGGGTCATGTAGGTCTTGCTCACAATCTGGTCACCCTCTGGAATAAAACCAGGATAAACACTCCATCCATCCGTCACATAGAAGTAGCACTGCCATTGAGCGACAATTGCCCATAAGGGAGTAAAGGTCTCGGCGCTGTGATCCCCTAACACCCACCCTAAAATTCCACAGGTGAAGTGGTCAACTGCCGTCCAGAGCCAGATTTTGTTTTTTTAGCCCCAACAAAGGTTTCCAGTTCATCCAGTTCTCCGACCTGCGGAACTGTTTCTGGGTCATAAGCATCGGGGAGATGCTGAGCCACTTGTTTGACCCAGTTAATCACAGTGGTGTGATGCACTCGCAATGACCTCGTTCAATGCCACGGAATCCCATGCCGTTGACGTACATCTTCAAGCATTCTCGTTTGACCTCATCCGAGTAGCCTAGGTGAGGCTCGTAGTGGTCGAGGAACTGGCGAGAGCAAGTCACGCAGATGTGATTCTGTTTACCTCGCTTTTTCCCATTCTTACGGATATGAGTGGAGCCACACTCAGGACATTGCATCAAGAATAGCCTCAATTCATACTTCTATTCTGCAACGCCGGAAACAACTCTCGTAAAATCTGGAATACAAAAGCTCTGATTATTACGTTGAATGAGATTCTACGCGAAGCTGATGAATCTGGTGATTCAGAGCTAATTTATCGAGTTATTACCTTGCAAGATGGATTTCTAAAGCTGGACATATCTGGAATAGAAGAATTTTTTATAAATGCTGAACAGCCTTAGAGCTGATTCGTAGGGTAGACGATTCGGGGCGAGACGAGCCAATCCCCCAACAGTACCGGAAAGTGGAGAAACGGCTGAAACGACTACAGCGATCGCTCAGCTCGACTCAGCTACTTTTACCCAAGCCGCGATCGGGGGGATGTTCAGCAGCAAGTTGTTGCAAGACCCAGGACTTCAGCAAAAGCTCAAGCGTGATTTGGCTGCTGTAATGGCACTGGGTGAAGATGGCGTTGGCAATACCATCCTGACCCGCAAGTATGCTAATGCCATCCTAAGCGGCGACGTTTCCCAGCTTCCTCAAAACCTACAGACTCAGCTAGCGGCAACCAAGGCAGATTATGAGCTCATCTATAATGCCGTAGTCAATCAAGCTTTGGATGAAAAAAGCGAAGTTTTCGATCGCTCCAAACATCCGACCGCCGGTGAGCGGCTAGCTAACTTTGGCTCTTGTGGCATTGATCTCAGGCGTGTCGGTGCCCCAAAGGTGACATCCACCGTGGCAGATACTAAAACCCTGAAGCAGGTTAATGAATTCCTGGCAGGCAATCCATCGAACGATGACATCAAAAAGCGGTTTGGAGTCGTCACCGAAAGCCAAATCAGAGCAATTAAGAACGGTGCTCCCTATCAGTCAAAGGAGGAGTTCTTGAGTCATGCCTCGCAGAACAGTGTAGGTCTAACCGGGCAAGTACTTTGGAGTAGTTTTGTTGGTAGCGCTCCAGCTCCACAACCTGAACCAGCGCAAACGCCGCAGCCTCAACCCCAACAGTGATATTTTGTATATGCCCTGACGAGTGAAAAGTATGAGGTATTCCCCGTTAGTTGCGATCGCGTTTACCTTGGCATTGTTGGGCTGTGGTCGAACGCCAACAGCAACTCAAAACCCATCCCCTGCAACCCCAAGTACAGTTGCAACTGCCCAGTCCCCAGGAACAACTGTTGTCAATGGCAAAACATTGGTACCTGCTGGCAAGCCTTGCGAGCTGCCACAGGCCATTGCTGACAGTGAGCTTTTTAATCGTATTCTTACCGTACCTATTGGCTCATCCCCAGAGGAGACTCAGGAGCAGATTAGTAAACCACCCGACCAGCCTTTTTTAACTTATCAAGATCCAAGTTTTGGGACGTTGATTTGGACAGACAAGGACGACACTAGATCAGTTGAGATACGAATGGAATTCAAAGATAGGAAGCTAACTGAGCGGTTCATTATGATGGACGAAAATGTGGGGCAGGATAACGAAAAAATTTGTAGTTGGCGATCGCGAGACTAAAGCAAGTGAGTTGCAAGCCATTCTCAGATGTAGTCGCACTCGAAACCAAATCGTTCTCTTTTTGTATTACCTTCTAGGAGTAACAGTAGATGTCATCGTTGAAAGTCAAGCAAATTAAGAGCAAGCTCCTTGAGATGTTTGAGGCCCATCTTGATTTAAGTAAGATCGGTACAAATGACTCACAACGAGAGACTAAAATACTCAGTCGATGCCTTGCAGCATTTGCTATCTATCTTCAAACTGGTTGCAGTGAAAAGGAGGCAGCTACAGCCGTATGGGATGGTTCTGGCGATAACGGTATAGATGCAGCGTATTTCGATCCATCAGACTCTAGAGTCATACTTGTGCAGTCAAAATGGATTTCCAAAGGCTCAGGGGAGCCAGAGGCCAAAGATATTGGCGCGTTTACGAAAGGTGTTAAGGACGTTATTGAACAAGACCAAACAAGCTTTGATTCAGGGCTACAGGGGCCACTAAGCGATATCTTTATAAGAATCAATATACCCGGAACATCTGTTCATCTTGTACTGATATCTACTGGAGCAAGTTCGCTTGCTAAACATGGCCAGTCAGTAATTCAAAAAGTCTTAGATGAGATAAATGGTGATGATCCGGATGCTATTGCATCAAGTGAAATCATGGGTTTATCAGAAGTTTACTCTAAACTTGCCTCTGATCCCTTTCAAGGCAATCTAACTCTTGATGCTAATATATTGGACTGGTCATATGTTGCCACTCCATACCCTGCTTATTTTGGAATAGTGGATGGCTTGCAGTTGAAGGAGTGGTGAAAGACACACGGGAAAGGGTTATTGGCTAAGAATATTCGACAGTCTCTAGGTGGCACTGAAGTTAACAGCCAAATCAAACAGACCGCAGCAACTGCTCCTGAAAACTTTTGGTACTTCAACAACGGTATTACCTTGGTAGCTGAGGAGGCTGCCAAAGCACCTGCAGGAGCAGCGTCACGTTCTTCTGGAATATTTAGTTTTAAGGGCGCTTCTATTGTAAACGGTGCTCAGACAGTGAGTTCGTTGTCCAAAGTTGACGATGATGCAAGTCTTGGAAAGGTTCGTGTTTCAATTCGTGTGATTCTATTGAAAACTGCACCTGCTGGCTTTGGAGCTGCTTGACTGACAAAACTAAGAAGCTGGAATGCGGCTAAGAACGGTAAATTCACGATTTAAGAGGCGATCACGTTGTCGTTGAGAAGCGATCGCAGGTTGCGGGTCGGGCGCACTCGATAGAAACTGAAAAAGAGAGAGTTTCCACTGTCGAGTGAGAGCTAGACAAATCCAATTCCAGCCTAACTTGAGGTAACTCATGCCCCGACTCCAGTAAGCGTCGACTAAACGATGCTGGCCTGATGTCACCACCTGAGTGCCTTGCAGCACCAGAAACAGCATCATCAGAGCGATGACACCACACAGTTGAGTCAACGCAAACTTGTCTCGTAAGCGTGACGCCTCGAGGCTGAAGCCATTAGATTTGAGGTCTAAAAAGGATTCTTCCACTTGGAACCTGAGTCGGTATTGGGCAAAGGTTTGTAAAGTGGTCGGTTCGTCACTGACAATCACCCAATCCTCATCACTGGTTTGGTCATGAGCAAAGGCCAGATAAACATTGGCATAGGGCTTCCTTTCACCCAAAGAGACAGCGGGAGTGAAGTAGGCTTGTCCGGGTTGGAGTCGGACTGATGAGACCTTGTAAGTAGCTAGGATAATTTAAACTTAAAACGCTCTAGCGTATATCCACTTTGTTGACTTCGTGATTCCATACCATTCATCACAGCAAGGGCTAAGTCATATTCATTGTCAAACATTCGTCATGCAATTTCATGCGCCTTGAGTTGATGCCACTGTCCTTCGATAGGGTTCATCTGTGAGCAATAAGCAGGCAAAAAGAAAATGAATAATCCTTGTTCTTGCCACCGTGACCACTGGTGACGGACGAGTTTGCTGGTGTGAATGGGTCCATTGTCTTGCACGATAACGGTGAGCCGTCCCGTTTGTTGGAGTGTTTCAGCCGCTCTCGCTGCAACCCAATCCATCACGTTGATGTAGCTTGCGCTCTTAAATCCTCCTTGTACCAGGGCATACTCGAAGCGTTCATCCGGTTGCCAAAGACCCAAAATGCTAATTCGACTCCCGTAGCGTTGCTGCGTTTGCTCCAGGCATTTCTGGGTCCTGATGCGACTGTAGCTGTAGCTCACCGGGCTCCACAGACAAAACCCCGATTCATCTAAATACTTCAGCTCGATGTGTTGCTCTTGTGCGTCTTGCTGCAACAGTTCTAAGTCTGCTTGCTTGGATTGCTTCTGGAGCAAGTCCTGTTTGTTTCGCTGACTATGGCGGGTGCGTTTCCAACGAAAGCCCTTTTTTTCATCACCCGTCGAATCCAATCGGGTGAGAGTATGATTTGCTTTTGTTGTTGCAGCTTACGGGCGAGTTGAGTGCTGTTGTAGGTGCGAGGATCTGACTCAACCCACGTCTCTAGCAGTTGCTTGTCAGCTTCACTCCAGGTCACCTTCGCGCCTCGTCTTGGCGCTTCCCATAACCCACTCAATCCGCCTGCTTGCCAGCGCCGTAACGTGGCTCTAACGGTATGCTCATGACACTCATAAATTTCAGCGATCGCAGGGACGTTCCACCCCTGTGCATTTAAGCGGATCATATGAGCCCGGTCACGGGTCCGTTGTGGTACCGTTTGGGCAACTCGCAACTCGCTCAACATGGAGTCCTCTGCTTCGCTTAAGATAATCCGAATAGGAGCAGGCATAAATGGATAGAAAACTCCGTTTAGAGGATCTATATCATCTTATATTTAATTAGTCCCAGCTACTTACCAACTCCCTGACAGTTGAAACTGAAACGAGCGTTTGATGCGGATGCGAAAATGCCAAACCAAGGTTTCCTTGAGATACTTCATCAACTTGCCATCGGCAAAACCCCGGTCTGCTAGCAACACGACCGTTGTTCCTTCTGGCATCACTTTTGCCGCTTGCCGTAGCACCCGCTGAATCGTCCATAATCGCACGCTACTGCTCGCTTGAGCGGACGACTCTCCAAGCGATGGGAATGGTTCGTCCTCGATAGACCACCCCAACCCAAACCAGGCAAAAACAATTCCAGACCACAGTTGTGTCCAGGCTCAAATACAGTCGCTCCTTGCCCCATTGAGACAAAGCTTGAGCCATCAGCTCCTGATGAACGGATACTACGTCAATGCGCCGATTGGACAACCACCAGCGAAAGCGTCGTTGGTGGGACTGAGCATAGGTGGCTCGGCTCAGAACATACACCCCAAATCCATTGAGATGAAGCTTTTGACGGTGGATGATGCCGACCATCATCCAGCACAACGTTTGCAAATGTCGAACATCGCACCAGCGGTCTTGGCATTGACTCAGAAAATCATGCAACGCATCATAAAGACGGGAAGTAGGAGCCATTGGTCTTGCTAATGAGTGTGGTAACTGATCAGCTTAAACCAAGCTCCTCTTCCCTCCTAGCTTTCGTTTCAATCGCTAAGACTTTTGTCAGTCAAGCAGCGTCATCACCTCAAACAACAGTTGAGAGAGTGCCTCACTCAAACAGAACCTCAGCCTTGGAGGCGATCGCCCCTGTGCTTCACCAGGTTTCCTTACTATCTGCCCCTGTTGTTAGACGAACCCTCCAACTCAACACTCGTGTCTCAGCAAAACCAGAATCAACGATTGAGGTCAGGCATTTCTGGAAAAGGACAATGGGCCGCCTGGTATAGTCACCTTCACAGAAAACTGCTGGCGCTGGTGAAAGGTGGGCTAGCCCATTGCACCAATCATGCCAAAACAGTGAAGCTGAAGCAGGAACTAGGTAGTATTAGCCTGATTCCCATCAAAATCGGGAAGAGAGGGGTCAAAGTCCGAAATGTTTGGATTCACTATCACGACCTCTATCACCTGGAAGTGGCTCAGCTCGATAGAATTCAAATGGGAAACCATTGGGTGAGTGGTGTGAATGGCATTAATGGGCGGGTCTTTCATGACGCTCCCATTGTGGAGGAATACGACAGCTTTTTGGATGAAGCCCGAATTGCGATCCACGAAAGCCTCACTCGTCCTTCTGCTTTTAGCCAACTCAAACTGCTTTGCTGGATAGGATTGCTACTCATACAGGGGATTAATCCTTTGGCAGTCATCATGCGTCACATTCAAAGCCTGAAAAAGAAGCAGGCAGAGCTTTGGCATTGATGCTCCTCAGTTAACTCCTCATTTGCGGAATCTTTCACAATAGTGTGTAGTTGTCCCTAGGCAGCCAGTCATCTTCATTTGTTATGCGTTCGCTAATGGAGCCTTCGTCCTCGGTGCGGAAAACCTTGCCCCTCATTTGGCGAGTTGTCAATATTGTGGGTCTAACAGCTTTCAGTATTTGGTTCGTTCGCTTTATCATCCTGTTTGCCATGCTGGGAGCCTCTATTCCGGCTCCAGCTAAGACTTTACTGGGGATTGCTCCTTTAGGGTTGTGTGAGGCAATAAAAGCTCGGAATGCTGATGCAGTCAGGAAATACCTAAATCAAGGCGGCAACCCCAACGCTATTTGCGCCAGTCCCACCGATCCGGATATGCCTCCTTCCTTCTCCCTCCTCGGCTGTGCTGCTTGGTTCGGCAACCGAGAAGTTGCAGAGATGTTGCTCGACCGAGGCGCAAAGATTAACGGCACCCACTGGGACCGAAGCCAAAAGTCACCGCCGCTGACACTAGCCTTGTTGGCAATCGACAGAGATGAAAATAAGGTATCGAGTCAGCAGAATCGGGAAGTTGTAGAACTTTTGCTGGCTAGAGGTGCCGATGCCAATGTGAAGAATTTCATTAGGGTCACCCCTTTGCATGCAATTGCAACGTCGTATTATCGAGAGAATGCAGCAGACCGACGAGCGCTTACAGAATTGCTGATTGCCAAAGGTGCTGAGGTTGATAGTAAAAGAAGTGGGAATCTCCTCCATCGATTTTTCTGCGATCGCAGGTCATTAGACGAGTGGGGAGCATTTCCACTGCACTTGGCAGCCTACCACGGTCAAACTTCAGTTGCAGAAGTATTAATTGCTAAAGGTGCAGACGTTGCAGCTAAAAATGATTGTGGTCGCACCCCCTTACACATTGCAGCTAGACAGGGTGATAGCCCTGCACTTGTAGAAACGCTGCTTGCCCAGGGGGCAAACAGCAACGCCAAAGATGTTTTAGGTCGGACGCCGCTTGATGATGCAACTAGCTCACTGGAGTTTCTTCAGCGCCCTGAATCTAACAGTGAGGGCAAGGAAGAGCGTTCAACCAATCTTCCTGTCATCATTGAGTTGCTCAAGCGTCATGGTGGTCAGCAAGAGTAGTGGTCTTCAGTTGAAGCAGTTTACTCACAACAGCTAGCTCTAGAATGCGCTAGCTCCATCAAGCAATTCTCAAAGTCAGTTGATGAGATTTTAAGAGGGATGGGCGATCGCCTGGGGTTGGTAGGGGTTAGCACTCACAGTTTTAGACGAACTGCACTGACCCAGATGAATAGCGCGGGGGTGCCACTGCGGGTGATTCAGCAGATATCAGGGCACCACAGCTTACAAGCACTCCAACGGTATCTAGAGGTTGCGGAGTTACCATTGGAGGGGGCGATCGCGTCTCTGAGGTGGTATTGAGAAGTTAAATGGTTAGTTCAAGTTCTCCTGGCTACCACGCTACAATCTGCTCAAAACGGAACTCAGTATGCTGACTGAACAAAACAAAGCCCTTGTTCTCCAGTTTTACAAAGCTTTTGACGATCGCAGAATGGAGCAAGCCTTAGAGCTTTTATCTCCAAATTTTGTTGCTCACTTAGCGGGTGCACCCGAACCTTTGAACAAGAAGGGATTTGAGCAGTTTGGAATGTCGTTTTATTTAGCCTTCAAACAGGGAACGCACATTTTTGATGAAGTCGTTGTCTCCGACAATCGAGTGGTGACTTGGGGAACGTTCACAGCAACGCATCTTGGGGAGTTTCAGGGACTTCCGCCTACAGGTAAGCAAATTAGCTTATCGATCATGCATATTGACCGAGTGGAGAATGGCAAAATTGTAGAGCATTGGGGGCAGGGCGATGCGCTCGGATTGATGCAGCAGTTGGGTATCGTTTTCTTACCAGGCCCGAAACTACTGCCTCATATCCTCAAGGGATCTGTATCTAAACTGTTCAGGAAAGCCTGAAAGTAGTTGACAGCAGAATTTAGCCCTAGCGGATAGTGATGCTAATTTTCCACTAGGACTAAATTGGAAAAACCCTCTGGATGAGCTGAGGGGAGTAAGAGGGCGTGATCAAATACAGCGATCGCTCGTGGTAAGCGCGTCAAAGCTTTAGCTCAGGGGATTGAGAAATTGCAGGGTCTCAGTAAAGTAGAAGCATTGCTAGCGGAAGTGTGAGCGATCGCCCATGACAACTGGTAGGGAAGAGTGTGCTGGGATGCTGGCTCGCCTGGCTGAACTCATTCAACTGTACGAGGACCCAGAAGCAAAGGAGACACTCGTTGAGGCCCAAACATTACTACAAAACGCGATCGCCCATGCCTCGGAAGCTGAGGCCGTAGCCATTGTTCGTCTATTTCAAGAGTGTTTGAATCAGAGGAGCGATTGCCCGGAATAGTGGTAGAGCAATTCATGTCGGCACGATCTCTTGATTTTGAGTTTGTGAGGAACATTGCCAAAAACAGACAGTGCCATATTGTTTGTAGTATGCGTTCGACCACTGTGACTGCATGCGATCGCAACTCAAACAATGCCGAATTTCACTCATTTTCGGTAATGTTATAGCGTTAACGATCGCGTTCACCCGCCGCCAAGACTTTTGAGGTCTTCCAATCGCCCTGATTCGGTCGGTGTGCAACGCGATCGTTAGACCGCTTATCTGTTGCTAGTGGAGAACTTTAGGTAGTTAAGCATAACTCTTATTTACTAGATCGCTGTAACCTTTGCCTTCAAGAAGGTAGTTCCACAGTGGGAATATAAGGCGAGAGAAAAGGGTCATCAAGTTCTTCCAACTCTCCCAATGCCAGTTTCCATACTCGAAACTGGTTGGTGTAATCACCGCCCCTTTTGTAATCCTCGTCATCATGTATGAAAAGTAAGCCGTAAGAACCACGTGAATTCATAGCTACCCACCTGAACAAGTCAATAACGGATTCTTGCCGATGATTGTTGTGCCCAAAAATGGTCAACGTATGAAGACCATTACGAATCTCAACATGAATTGCACCATCAATCAGCATTGTTTCAATACGTTGGTGCAGTTCGCTTAAAAAAGCTTGTAATGCCTTTTCATCCTCATCTCCATATTCATCAACAGAATCAACGCGCAGTGTTGCCCATCCGTGAAATTCAAACATATTTGACATTTTCTCTTTTAGGCAAGCTACATACAAGCTACCTATCAAACAGAGATGTTTTAAGTATCACCCTCACCCATAACCTTGCGGTCTAACGACCCCGTTCACCCGCCGCGAATAATCTCTCGAACTCAACGAAAAGACTCTGTACGGGCGGTATGCAACGGGATTGTTAGACCGCAAGGTTATACTTGTAAACTTAAACGAAGCCCTCGTCAACTAACTTACCCTCCTCGCTAGTAATCTCATGACGTTGGTCTGAGCCACCCACAACACGGCACCAACTCTCAGAGATCAACTTTGCATTTTTCCCTTCACCATCAAACCAATAACTGAAGCCACCGTACATTCCAGGAACTAGAAACCACATTTTAGGCTCCTCTATTTCTAGCATCGGTTCTAGCTCTGGAAGCCTTAGCCCAGATTTTTGAACCAAATCACCTGTTCAAGCAAGAATGATTTGATGGAAATGATTCTGAATCTTTTGAAGTTTTGCATGAGAAATATGGGTTTTGTAAACCGGCTCTAGTAACTGAACCAAGTGCTGATGACTCTTTCTTTTTGCAATATCTACTGCTCTTTCATCATCTGCAGTCCGTAACGTTCGCCATGCCCCCATTTTTATCATTTGTTGTACTACTTCTACTGGTGCATTCCCATGTGCAGCCTGATGAAGAGGGGTGTATAACGCTCGCCCATCAGGACGAGTCAAATTGATCAAATCTGGACGCTCATCAAGAATTTTAAGGGTTTTCTTCCAGTTATATTGCTTTGCGGCATCTGCAAGTGCATGGCGAATCACAACCTCATCGTCCCGAAGCACTTCTGATTTAGTGATACCGTCCCATTCAGCAGTCATGGCTCTAAACCCTTAATCCTAAATCAACTATGAAAATATTTTCACAGAAATCGTTTAAACTATTGTCCCCACAGATAACGCAGATCTGGCTAACTATTGTTTAGACGGAACTGATTCGGGCTAACTACCCTATAGAGGTGATTAGCCCGAATCAGTTCCGTCTAATCCTCCAATTCGGACATTAGCCCGACGAATTTTCCGTATAATACCCCTGGTTCCGGCAATTAGCCCGAATTCTTCAGCGTTTCTTCGCTCCGTTTTCACCTTTGATTCTGCCTAAACTCCAGAAACGGGATTAGACAGAATTTAGGGTACTCCTATGAAATCACGACCTCGAAAATTGTTGGAGCAAGTCCGCGATGTCATTCACATGAAGCACTACCCCTACCCCACTGAGGAGAGCTAGGTGGAAGAGGATTCGCCGCTTCATCCTCTTCCACAACAAACGCCATCCCAGTGAAATGGGAGCACCGGAAATCGAGCAGTTTCTTAGCTATCTAGCAGTCCAGGAACACGTGGCTGCTTCAACTCAGAATCAGGCACTCAGTGCTTTGCTATTTCTTTACCGTGCAGTGCTGCGACAGGAGCTGGATGAGTCCATCAACTCAATTCGAGCGAAACTTTCTCGCTATCTGCCCACCGTGCTGAGCAAAGCGGAGACGCATGCCATCTTCAATCGCATGAGCGGTGTGCCGCAATGGGTCGTGCCATTGCTTTATGGCAGCAGTCTACGGCTCAGTGAGAGTTTGCAGTTGCGGGTCAAGGACTTAGATTTTGCTCAGTCTCAAGTGGTAAGGAACGCCAAGGGCAATGAGAGCCGAGTGACAATGCTGCTGAGTCGCACCATTGAGCCACTACAAATGCAGATGCGACGAACCAAACGATCCCATCAGCAAGACTTAGAGCGGGAATATGGCATGGTGTATCTGTCTTACGCCTTGGAACGAAAATATCCTAATGCTGGGCTAGAGGGGGTCTGGCAGTACGTCTTTCCCTCTATCGGCATCCTGTTCGACCCGTGTAGCGGGCTGCGCTGCCGCCATCACAGTGTTCAGAAGGCGGTGAAGCAGGCCCCACGAGCGGTAGGAATCCAAAAGCGAGTGGGGTATCACACGCTTCGCCACAGTTTTGCGACCCATTTGTTGCAGGATGGGTGTGATATTCGAACCGTTCAGGAGCTTTTGGGGCACAAGGATGTGAAGACAATGATGATTTACACTCACGTCTTCAATCGAGGCGGACGAGGCGTGAAAAGCCCTCTTGATTCATAACCCCTAGTTCGTGATGTGTAAATCTAAGCAAGCTTAATCTGCACCAAACATTTCCGAATTGAGGCATTTTCGGCAACCTTTTGCTGTGTATGTCAGAGCGGCTTTAGTCTAGAGTGCGTCAATTCGATGAAGTGACTCCATCAGTTCCTCAATCTCCTCATCCCCAGAGCATTGTTGCACTTGAGATTTGAACCACTCTAATTCTTCCGGTTCTGTGTCCTGCACTTGGTATACCAGCAACGTTCCTGCTACCCGTGCCAAGGTAAGGGGTTCATGGGGAGCGTGATTGAGCAGGGCCTCAGCCTCCTGATACAACTGTTTGGCTGCCACCTCGTTCAGTGACTTCCCCATCTGGGACGCAATGTCTTGCAAGCTTTGCTGAATTGCTCGTTGGAGATCGGGTGGAAAAGAACGGTTCATGGTGTCAGGGTCAAGGACTCTAATGCTGATCCAAGTATTGCAGCGATCGCGTAGTATTTCATTGCAGTGTTGCTACCGTGAGCTTACTCTCAGTGAATAAGTTGACATCAACTTGTATTTTGACACTTGCATGTTGTTGTACTTGAGTATCTCAACACTCAAATGAACTAGGTTATTAAATAAGTTCTAGTAGGCAAAAAACTTTGAGGGTACCTTACCTCATGCCACGACCAAAATCAATCTCTGTTTCGTTAGGCTGATGCTCAAGTGGCTTGCAGCCCCTTCCTAAGATCCAGATGGGTTCTATAGCACATTGCTAGTTTTCAGCTATAGAACTTAGAATTCACCACGTAGGAGAAAATTCATCCTTTCCTCAACAGCCCAACAGACGGCGATAAATTTTGCATCATAGCGATAGCGTATACCTCTGTTCCAGGCGCTCACCCTTGTTGAGCTGTTGGGAACCCTTATGCTCTTTGTCCTGGTAGTTTACTTCTCTTAGCTAAATGACGTCTGTGGTGCGGCAGTCCTTTCTCGTCGGCAGATGAAGGGGATACCCATTGCACATTGCCGTTGATCACATCTACGTCAACTTTCGTACTGAGGATCTCGATGCTCTTGAGCAGCCAGTACAGGGAGAATGCCCATATGCCTGCCCACTCCAGCCACAAGACTAGGCGATCGCCAATGATGCTCGTGCCCGTCACGATCCTTAGCAGCAGCACAAGCGCTAGTGAGAGCGGCATCAAGAACCTGGCAACTCTGAAGATTTTTCGCCAAAAGTTCTTTTTCCTTTCATTTTTGATGATATCGACAGTATTCATTGCTGTGAATACGTTGACTAATGTGATTGTTAGGAAGAAAACGGAAGCGGACGCGAAATGGATTGAGATTGGCAGTCCTAGCAACTTACTGGAAGTGAAAGACTCGAAGCCTGGTGCTACCTGACACACCGACAGCACCTGTGGTTCGGGCCATTCCATCGGAAAGAAGGCAACACCGGCAAGACATAAACCAGCAATGTTGAGCAGCCAGTTTTCTAACTTGCCGAAACCCGAGAGTGTCCGGATTTTTGTGTAAACCAAAGCTGGAATCTTTGATTTCCCGTCAAATTTGTCTGGTTAGACACAAGGAGATTTACACTCCCCTAAAAAGCTCCTACGAAATCGAACGACGATCGCCCACTAGAAGACAAATGGAGACGTGGCAGAAAACTGGGGTTCCCCCGGTAATGGTGCTGATGCAAGACGCCATTGACCAAGAGGCAATTCCAGGACGAGGGCTCGAGCAACTGCAAGCAGCCTTGCTGCAAAACCACGGTATTTCAGTCAGGTGGGGCGATCGCCTCAACAAACCAGGCATCATTTTCGAGCAAGCGGATACTCAAAGCGAAGTGGTAAGGATGTCAGGGTCCCAACTAGGCCGAGGCTACACACTCCCAGCCCTCCAGCAACGGCTAGCAAGAGAGATTGAAATCGAGCGTCTTGGGGTTGAATCGATAACTGGGCAGATGCTTGAACCTGATCCACTTGAGGATATTTTGAGGGTACAAAATGAAGATGTTCATCGCCTTGCACCCCAGATCCAACAAATATGGAGTCGGGAGAAAACGGGTACGCCTAAGCTCAGAGCGCTAACCTTTGAGGGTTACCAGATTCGCTTGGGTGAGGCAGGTCAACCGGAACTCTATCACCGCGATCGCCTACTAATGGGGTATTCAGAGGGCGACTATCAGAGCTATGGCTTGACGGAGCAGGACTGCACAGCGATCGAGCAACTCAACGAACGATTGCACCAACAAGCTCTGCCACAGCCATTAGACCCGGAAAAGCAGAAGCAGCATGCAACCAATTTCCCGAGGCGATCTCGCTCGCGATCCCAACATCTTGATCTCTGATGGCAGCACTCCTGCCGAATCAGGGACTGGGGCTAATCTAGAAAGATTGAGAGTATCCGTCTATCTACTTGATTTGAGATGTTATACGAAAATCATCCGCCTAATCACCCCAATAGGCGTTTTATATGGAAAGTTTCAATCCAATCATAGTGAGGCAGACAAAATGCCGTAGATAATTCAATCAAGCCGCAATGCACTAAAAATTATCAAGATCCTCCTTAAATGACGAGCATAAAGTAATTTCCTGGTACGTATCTAGAATCACGAGACCTTCTAAGAATTTATGGCAACTATGCGAATCACTGATCCCCCCGAGCGGCTGGACACGCATATCCTGCGCTCTTATTCCGTTCTGCGCTGGTGCATGGGTGTTTTTGGCTTTATGCTGCCCTTGCTGCTCGTGGTGGGGGGAATTAATAGCTTGTGGTGGATTTCGGCTCCGCTGGAAATACAGAATTCTCTTAGCGCTTATTATCACGCTGGGTCTACGTGCACAGCGTTTGATGGGGTCTACCGAGATCTCTTCGTGGGCATTCTTGCCGCGATCAGCTTTTGCCTGATTATCTACACGGGTTTCGGAGGTTGGAGTCCATACTCTTTTTCGGTCTCGCGACAAATGCGCTGGCTGCGCTCGTGGTCCTGCCAAGTGGGAATCGCACGACCGTCTAGCAGATTGATGCGACTGGCAACGAAATGCGTATGCCGATGCTTCGTGTCTTCGTGGACGGCACAGAACCATTGATACTCGTATAGTTCCGACTCAATAAACTCACTGATCTGCTGTTTATATGCAGTTTTGTCGTCGCTTCGCAGCAAGTTTGGCTCCCTCGCTGATACGACTAATCCAGCAAACCGAGCGATCGCTCTGTCTCTTAAAAACTCGTCATTCAAATCCTGAGTTGCGGCATCTTCATAGCTATAGGCATCAATCAGGTGATAAACGGGCCGCTCAATGGTGAGGTTTAAGTCCTGTGATAAGAGGAATTCTCGTGAGATGGTATCCGCATCAGACCCCATTACACTGCCTCCGAGTAACCGTGCCGCTTCCTTATCGAGCACGTATTGAGTGGTTTCTCTAAAGTTGTGATTCTGCAACGTCTTCCCAATCATGCCTTCGTTTCCTCTCAATGAGTATCCTGGCGTTGGCTCAATTGCAGCCCGATTTCTACCAGCAATGTCTCTAGTCGTTCCAGTTGATCTAGGTAAGCAGAAGTGAGCGGTAAATCTCTGTTTTGCTGGACCGCTATATTCATGGCCTTCGCCATTTGGTTGCAAAGGGCTCTAAGCTGAGCGAGTTGTACGTAAGCTTCTCGGTTAATCTGAGGGGCGATCGCCCGAGGTCGAGGAATGCCAGAACCGAACACTTTGGCTCGCACAAAGGCTGAGAGGTTGACCCCCTGTCGTAGTTCCTCAAGCTGCTGTTCTTCTGCTTCAGTGATGTAAAAACGCTTCGGGATCGTTCTGCGTTGATGCAGCTCAGAATCTCCTAAAGTCTCTCGAATCTCACCTCTAAGTTCCGCGATCGCCTGATCCATCGATTCAAAGTTAGGCATAACACTCCAACTCGCCACCGAGCTATCAGAATTCTGTCCTAGCACGTCCAGGGTGATTTCGGCAGGCGCTGGAGCAGAAACCAGCTCGCTCAAATTCAAAGTTTTGCTAAGACCGCCTTCTGAAGCCGCCAGCTCTAGCGTGATTTCGTTAGAAGAGTAGTAGGAGCATTCCATCGGAGTCATGGCGATTTGGACAAGACTCAGCGAGGTCATGATGGGCAAGCCGCCGAAGATTTATCCCGAGAGCACCGCGAACCAGTTGAGTTCAAAACTGGAGCACCTGGCGCAAAACCCGAAGGGCTTGCAGGTGAAAGAGCTGGTGTTTCGGCTCAGACCTAAAATCGAAGCGGCTCAGGAATCAGGCTACACCTTAGAGGATATTGCCAACGTGTTTAAGGCGGAAGGCGTTGACCTAACCTTAAATACTCTCAAGCGGTATTTACAAGAGAGCCGAGCCCTCAATCCCCAAGCTGACCTGCCAACCATACCCGCTTTAGATTCCAAGTCTAGCAAGGTCAAAAAGGCGAATTCGCTTCCCGTTCCCTCATCGCAGCGATCGCCCAAGCTTACGCAACTGCCCAAAGATAAAGTGCAGCCTCTCGTTGAGCCTGGAATTCAACCCTTATTGACCAATACCAATGAGTACGGTTTTCAAGAAATGCGTTCTGATGATGACCTCTAAACGGAGATAAACAGTGGAGCAATGGCTAGTAAAACGACAAAACTCCAACCTCAAGTTGCTGAACCCCTCCCAAAGCAGCTGAAACCGAAACGGATGATTGGCATCACCTCCGACAAGGGCGGCAACGGCAAAAGTACAGTCGCTCGGGCTCTAGGTGACATCGTCCTCCGACGAGGCATCCCCACTCGCGCCTTTGATTGCGATCGCCGCAATGCTCAACTCTATCGGCATTACAACCAAGCATTTTCATCTGCCTTTGACTCTGGTGCAGGCGTAAGCCGGATTGATTTGAGTGTTCGAGGAGGAGCTGATGAACTCCTAAACAGCCTGGAATCCCCCACGACTCAGATTGTGCTGATTGATTTTCCTGCGGGTGGAGGAGAGCTCTTTGAGCGCTTTGAACGAGAGATCAAGCTTTTTGACTTTCTGAGTGAAATCGGGTATCAACTAACGATGGTCAGTGTACTCAGTCGAGTCAAAGATAGCATCAACTCCCTCAGAACGCTGATGGAGTACTGTGGCGATCGCACGGACCACGTGGTGCTGAAGAACTGCTTTTTTGGAGAACCGGAAAAGTTCAGCCGCTTTGACCAGAGCAAAACGAAAGAACTGCTTCTGCAAACAGGTGGGGTGATTCTCAACTTCCCCGACCTGTACGACAGTACTTACGACGTGCTAGATGATAAAAACCTGACCTTCAGTGATGCCTTGCAACCTCAGAGTGGGTTACCGATGGCCGATCGCCGTCGGGTGAAAGTTTTTCTAGATGAAGCCGAAGCAGAATTCCTCAAAGCTGCGGAGTTTTTGGGGTTGGCCTAGAGACGGGCAGAGCAATACGAATTCAGGGTGTGACTACATTACCTTTTGAGCTTGGAAGCGAGGCAGCTCAATCTGACAACCATGAATTCAATGGGGTACTCATAATGGCTAGCAGCACGCCTGACAGTAACGGCAACCACAAGCCGATTCTTACGGGGAATACAATTCTCGACAAACTGCTTAACCAACTGGAGAAGGGCGATCGCGAGTTTATCTTGCGATTGATGGCAGAGCTGGGTATCCCGACCAATGACCCGATGCACCCCTTCTTAGTGGCGTTGCAATATTACGTCCAGATTCTCAGAGAGATTCCAGCTGCAATGAAAGCAGCGGCGGATGAATCGTTTCGTAAAGCTGCCACGGTTTATGGCAGCATCCAATCCAATCTGAATTATTCGGTAGCCCAAATCGAAGGCATTCGGTTGCAGTGGGGTGAAGATACTAAAGCTCTGTTGCCTGAGTTCAGGTCTACCTTTACTGTTGCTTTTGACCAGGCCATTCAGTCAGCGGATGTAGTACTGAAAAAGAAGGTAGAGGCGTACCGCCAAGAGATTAATCAGATCAACGCTACGGCTTCACGGGACTGGAGCCAAGAGCTCGTCCGCACTCGCAAGCTCTATCTGCAAGATGTTTTCTGGCAGGGTTTGGTTTGGGCCAGTAGTGCCACGGCGATCGCTCTGGTGGTAGTGGCAGGGTCAGCTTACTGGCTAGGGACTCAACAGGGACGGGCGATCGCTGCCCAAAAGTTTGGCAGTGAGGACTGGTACACCATCAGTCAGCAGTTGATTAACCGAGCGGATAATAAGCAACGGTTGCTTCGTTGCAACCAAGACCGCAACGTAAAATGTACTCTCTGGATGGAAGATCCACCGCAACAGTAGATAAACGATGCGACCTTTTCACTGCTGCCCTTACTTGCCCCAGTTTTTGTCTTAGAGGCTGGCGGGCGATCGCCCCCCCGCTTCTCCCAATTTGGGAACGCAACCTACTTGGGATGTTTAGCCCGTACGCAGACATTTGCTGAGTTGAGTGAGGCGCACAGTAAGCTGAAGTTTGAACTGATGCGATCGCTAAGTGACAAAGCAGGCGAAGCAGGCTGAGTAGCGGTACAGTGCTAACATCGGGAGATGTTTCCCGACGAGGCAGCGATCGCTCAAAGCTAACACTATTGACCTGCTGCAAAAACCTGCTCGGCGGTGAGTTGCAATTCTGGAAAAGCCACAGAACTAATGCGATCGCTGCCTCGAAATTGTTGAACTTGATACTCGCCGTCTACTAGCTGATAAACCGAGAGTGTTGCCTGTTTAGGTGAGCCAATGTAGCGCCTGCCGCCTAAGCCGAGGTAATCGACAATCCAGTATTCTGGGATTTGCAGTGCCTCGTAATCAATAAACTTGTGCCCATAGTCGTCGCGCCAATTGGTGCTGACTATCTCGATGACCACTCGCACTGATTCGCCTTGGGTAATGGTGGAGCGCTTCCTCCAGAGGGGTTCTTCAGCCAATGCGGGCTGGTCTAGAACAATCACATCGGGGTTATAGCCTGACTTTTCTGTATCTAGTGGCTTGATGATTGCCTGCCGAGGAATAATATAGGGCAATTGCAGCCGCTTGCTCTCTAGGAACAACTCCCCTGCAAGAAAACCGCCCACTTGCTCATGTGTTCCCGTCGGTTGCATTTCAATGACGACCCCATTCCACAATTCGTAGCGACCGTAGCCATCTGGATACCAGTTGAGAAACTCGTCTAAGCTCATCAGTTGAGGAAGCGCTTGCACCATTGCCCCTAAGCCCCTTATCTGTGCTGCTTCTAAGTGTAGTTGAATGACCCTGACTCCAAAAATAGATCGACATCCCGTTTTGCAAGCAGCGGATGGCTGGGATAAGTTGGAGGCGATCGCGCTCTGCTGTCAGGTAAGGACTAACCATTTGATTCTGTCGATTAGGTAATGAATCGACAAAATTATATGAGACCTGCATTTTCTGTCGATAGATTGGTTTATCGACAGAACTGAGAACCCCCTCGGCCTTAGCCAGGCTCCTGCTTTAGTAGAACTTAATCTGGGGTAGATGACGATTCCTGCCAACTTGCCAATAACGGCTCACCAGACTTCAGCCTTCTACCGGGATAAAGCCGCCTGCCGCTTTCCTCAATCAACTCCAGATCTTTCAGCCGATGTACCAAATTCCGTTGCGAAACTCCTAACTCTTCCTGGATAGCTTTCAGGTGGTTCCAGTTCAACAAGTTCCGTCCTTTGCGGGCCTCCTCAATCTTGAATTGGGGCATAAGCAGGCAACTGGAAAAATATTGTGCTTGCCACTCGCGCCAATCACTTTGGGTTCTCTGGGTCGTCTGATAAAGCATCTGCTCGTCTACAGTTCGGCATAGAAAGATTTCCCTATCCATAGCTGGCGTCAGAGGAAGTTCACCCTGAAAGATGGTTCCCTCCGCTTCCGCCTGGTTGATCTGTAGCACCCAGTGCCCAACCTCGTGACTTACAGTTGATTGGTAAAGCCCTTCATTAGTGTGTAAGGCTTGAAAATCCAAGTTCAATTCAATTCGCTTGTCTGTGGGATAGATTTTCGCAGCGACAATGCCGTCTTGCTTCGGGTCGAAGGGCACCCAGTCAACGCAGAGGTCAAAGAAGTCAGCCGTGCGTTCAGCCAGGTTCGACCACTTCTTAGGCATAAAGTCATTGGATTGCATCGCTGCAAGGACTTTATCAGCCTGCTGTTCAATCTGTTTCTTGTTGAGTTGTCTATGCGGCTTGATCACTCCCACCTATAAGTCCTCCGGGTGCTCTTCCTGTTGTGCCTCTTGCAAAATTCGCTGTGCGATCGCAGGGTTATCACGAATTGTTCTGAGTAGAACTGGCATTTGTTTTTGATGCGTTTTCGCTAAGTCTTGTACCACCTTTGCGTCTTCTGCTGTAATTCGACCTGCCAGGTAGCTGAGTTCTTCAGCATCTAGCTCAAGATGGCGAGCCAGTGCCCGAAGCACATCTTCCTTTGGAGGATAATCGGCGCGATCGTTTTCCAGCTTGGACAGATAGGTGTAATCAACGTCAACGAAACCTGCAAGCTCTCGTTGGCTGTAACCCTTGCTCCGCCGAGCTTCTCGAAGCCGTTTACCAAAGGTTTGATCCACCATAACCTCCCTTCCTACAGATCGATCATACCGGGGGTTGACGACAGAAATCAACATCAATTATCTTATAGCAGATAGTTGACGAGAAAAATCAACACTAAAAAACACTTTACTTAGCGTTCGTCCCGTTTGAGGCCGCTATATATGGAGTGTACTAGTAAATATGTACTAAAACTTTTGTTCCATTCGATGTAAGCAGTTTTTCTGTTGTGAGGAGACCAGCTGAATGCAGACTGTTTGGAAACCATTTTTCAGTTACAACCTCTGGGCCCTGTTTGAGCCAGCAATCGGTCAGGAACAGCGGCACTGCCCGATGAAGCGGGGTTTTCTGAAAGCTCGTGCTAAAGAACCAGAGGTTGCCCCGCTGATTCAGCAGGAAACGGTCTATCAGGAGATCGGGTTGCTGGCGCAACAGGGAATTTACGAATTTCATCAGGACGTACATTGCCTAATTGGTGACGATGGTGTGAACCGAGTGTCAGCAATCTTGGGTTTAGAAAACAGAAGTCAGGAGGTTCGCAATCGTGTCACCCAAGTCCTGGCTAACTATCAGGTGACTCCAATTCTGCTGGGCAAAAACATTCTGAAACTGAGCCGAGGAGATGAAGGATTTCCTGAGCCAATCTTGCTACGTTCGGGCAATCAAGAGTGTAATCTCTTTGCTGCAATCGACTGTATTTTTGTTGAACCGGACGGTACGCTCCACATTCTAGACTTCAAAACTGGCAAATCAGACTTCGATCGCCGCCAAGCCTATGTCTACCTACTGGCCGCTAAGTATCTCTACCCCAACTACGAGGCGATCGCCTCTTTCTATAACCTTGAATCCCAAACCTGGTCAGATCCAATTCGTGCATTGTCAGTGCAATTGCAAGTGTTGGAAATGGATTTATTCCGGTTCGCCCAGCAACATCAGAACGACTTGCAGCGCTACAGGCGTAAATTAGCATCGTTTGAGGAAATCTTTCCGCCCCATTCCGGCTACCAATGCCAGACCTGCCAGTTCCAATCCGTTTGTCAATTTACCATTTAGTGGAGCATCTACCCATGATTGCATTAGCCACTCAATCTCTTCAGGATAAAAATTGCCTGAGCGAGATTTTTGCCCTGGGTCACACCGACCTAAATCTGGTTAGCTTTCGCCTGTCTCCGCTTACAGACCGTGAGGATGGGTTGCGGCTGAGTTACCGTTTTTCACGTTACTTCCCAAACGTCATTGTCGTTTGGAAGAACGGTCTTTTTTATGCCCTAGCGAACCAGGAGCAAACCCTACCAACGGATGCAGAATGGGCGGGGGCACTGGAGTACATCCACCGTGAGATTTATGAACCATCCGATCCAGAGTGGCGATTTCAGCGATCGCGAAATCCGCAGATGACTCCAGACATCATTGCCGCCTTTGCAGAACAGATTTTGGATGTTAGCCAACCATTTCGACCCAAGACTGTATATTCGGAGCAGAACATTGAGGTCAAGCGAAGAGCAGACTTTGGGGCAGAGACGGTCGAAATCAATCAAATGCCTCATCCTGCGATCGCGCTATCTCCCCACAGCCGCATTACGTTTCAAGGGACATTGGATGGTTTTTTGGCGAATCACCCCTACCGCCAGAACCCTGAGAGGTTACTGGTCAGTTTGAAGGTTGAAACCCTAGATACCGATAGCACTGCGACGATCGAAGAGATTGTTGGAACGATCGCGGAGCATCGTACATATCTACTCACAAAAGCTAGTGGCGCTATTAGCCGTAAAGCGTTGGAGGAAGCTCCGGCAGAGCAACCGGTGGTGGCTGTACGCTTTGGGCAAAACAGCAAACGCCTCTACCCCTATGCAATGGCGGCATTGCGACCCTGCGTCACTGCCGAAACCGCAAATCAGTTAGACATTGATTTTGGCACTCTGCTGGAGCAAACCAAAATACCGTATGCAGATCGTCAGCAACTTCTGAAGGAATACAGTGCAGCTGCAAAGGAAGCACTGCGACCCTACAACATTCAATTCCTCAAAGCGATTAACGGGAGAGACAACGGGGACTTGTTCTGGGTACCAGAGCACCCGATTGAGCAAACACCGATTCAATTTGGACAGGGTGTGACAGGACTCTACAACGGCATCCTGCGTGGATTGGAAAATGGGGGAGTTTATCAGCGGCACCGGGACTATCAAAACGTTTCAGAAAGACCCATTCGGCTCGTGGTACTCAATCTGCTCAAGCCTGAAGCACAGGTTAATGGGTTTATGCAGCAGGTGCGGCAGCAACTCGAGCGCTACAAGTTTCCCAGCTTAGAACTCAACCCCAGCACCGAAGCCATTTTGGTGGACAACTGGAACAGTCCAGAGGGTCGAGCGACTCTAGAGGACAAACTGGATGAGTTGATGACGATCAAGCCGGACATCATGTTTGTATTTCTACCTCAGAGCGATCGCGGTTCTGATGATGACGAGAGCGGTAGCCTCTACCATCGCATTTACTCAAAGCTGCTGCGCCGCCAGATCGCTAGTCAGTTCATCTATGAGGAGACGCTTCGGAAAGAAACTCGATACGTTTTGAATCAGGTGATGCTGGGAGTGCTAGCGAAATTAGGAAACGTTCCTTTCGTTCTGGCAGAACCCTTGCAGGTTGCCGATGTGTTTATTGGGCTAGACGTGGCGCGCTCCAAGAAGCGGCGGTTGTCGGGCAGCATGAATGCCTGTGCCGGAGTCTGCTTGTACGGTAATCGAGGAGAATTTATTCGGGCAAAGTCGGAAGATGCTGCGATCGAGGGAGAAGAAATTCCGCAACGGTTTCTGGAGGCACTGCTACCAGCCGGTGCATTGAGAGGGAAAACAGTTCTAATTTACCGAGATGGACGTTTTTGCGGCGATGAGGTTACTCACCTATTGAACTGGGCAGCGGCAATCCAATCGCAGTTCATCCTGGTTGAGTGTCGTAAGTCAGGTACGTCAAGGCTTTATAACCTTCCGCGATCAAACTCTGACCGGGGACGTAGCATTGCGGCTCCGACTCGCGGACTTGGGTTGAAACTCTCTAGTCATGAAGCCATTCTGGTCACGACCCAGGTCAGTGGCAGAATTGGGGTTCCTCGTCCCATTCGCCTAACAGTTCGCTCTGAAGGGCATCCAGCATCGATCGAGCAGATCATGGATGCCACTTTGAAGCTGACCCTACTCCATCATGGTGCTCTGAAGCCGCCCCGCTTGCCGATGTTATTGCATGGCGCTGATCGGTTGGCGGATTTGCGCCTGAATGGTGTCTATGTGCCTGAGTGCGATCGCCAATTTTGGCTCTAGTCCGCAACACTAACCTTTGACTCAAGCTAGGAAATTAGTTATGGCTTTTTATGGACTATTCGTTGGTATCGATCGTTATGCTTCGCCTAGCATCTCTTGGTTAAATTGTGCAAAGCGTGATGCAATAGCACTACATGCTTTGTTTACTGATGCATTTGGTGGCGAAACTACTCTTCTAGTAGACCAAGATGCTACATGTTCTGCTATTCAAGAGCAACTTACGAAGCTATCACTGTGTGATTATGATGACGTAGTGGTGGTAACCTTCTCAGGACATGGTTCAGAAACGCATCAACTGGTCACCTACGATACTGAAATTTATGATGTAGAGAATACATCTATTGCCTTAGAAAGGTTGTCTGAGCTTGTTTGTAGCATTCCTACACGTCATTTAATTTGCGTTTTAGATTGCTGTTTCTCCGGTGGTATAGGAGCGAAAGTCCTGCATGTTGAGACAACAGCACGAGGTTTAAAGTCCACAGAAAACCTTCTTTTGGAGCTATCTGGAGAAGGACGGCTAATTTTAACAGCTTCTAGTGCGACTGAACCTGCCTATGAAAATACTCGTTATGGCCACGGGCTGCTCACCTATCATCTGTTGGAGGCTTTGCAGGGTGCTGAAGAAGTTCAGCAAGCTGGCAAACTACCTGTCTACCAATTGTTGGATTTTGTAACCAAGCGAGTGATTGATGCTTCTACACAGCTTGGTCAAACACAGCATCCTACTGTTCGTGGACAATTTGAAGGAGAACTACTATGGCCTATCTTCAAACCAGGAAAGTGTTATTTTGCTGCGTTTCCTGAACGAGCACAAACTCAAGTCACTACAGATATTTATAGTCTCGAAACCTATGGATTTCCAACTGAGTTACTACGCTTATGGGCAAGTAATATTCCATCTCTAAACTCGCTACAAATTGATGCAATCAACGAATACAAAATCCTTGAAGGTGAAAATTTGGTCGTCTCAGCGCCTACTTCATCTGGTAAGACGATGATTGGTGAGCTTGCAGCTTTAAAGGGAGCTTTAGAGCGTAGGCGAGGTTTGTTTCTACTCCCTCTAAAGGCATTAGTCAACGACAAGTTGAGAAGCTTTATCAAGGTTTATGGAGCGTTTGGTATTTTAACGATCGCCGCTACTGGGGAAACAGACGACATTACGCCGCTACTGCGTGGTCAGTATGATTTGTGCCTGATGACTTATGAAAAGTTTGCTGCAATTGTTCTGAGCAATCCTCATATTCTGAATCAGGTCGGAACCATTGTTGTTGATGAAGTGCAAATGATTGCAGATGAATCTCGTGGAGTTAATCTAGAATTTATACTGACGCTGTTACGAGTACAACGTCAACATGGGATTAATCCTCAAATCATAGCTCTTTCTGCGGTTATCGGTGACACCAGCGGACTGGAGCGTTGGCTTGGAGCACGCTTACTCAGACGTAATGAGCGCCCTATTCCACTAGATGAGGGTTTACTGCTAAGAGATGGAAGCTTTCATTTTATTGACGGTATATTAGGTAAAAAACATATAACAGAGCCTCTTATCCTCCCTTTAAAGCACAAAGGAACGAGCCAGGACTGGGTTATTCCATTAGTTCAAAAGTTGGTAAGTGAAGGGCAGCAAGTAATTGTGTTTCGGGAAACGAAAGGAGAAGCTAGAGGATGCGCCCAGTATTTGGCTAGAGCATTAAACTTACCCTCCGCACAGGAAGCTCTGGCTGCTTTACCAGGTGGAGATCGTTCTAAAGCTTCAGAGGATCTACACGCTGTTCTCCAAAGTGGAATTGCTTTTCATACCAGTGAGCTTGCACCCGATGAAAGACGTGTAGTTGAAGAACACTTTCGCGCAGAAGATACAACTCTGCGTGTAATCGCTGCTACTACAACTTTAGCAATGGGTATTAATACACCTGCTTCATCCATTATCGTTGTGGGACTGAATCATCCTGCTCCAAACAACAGCAAAAAACCTTACTCAATTGCAGAATATAAAAATTTAGTAGGACGAGCAGGACGTCTAGGATATGCAGAAAAGGGTACATCCTATCTTTTAGCATTGACACCTCATGATCAGCATTATCTCTGGCAACGTTATGTTGAAGGTGAGCCAGAAGATCTTGTATCTCGTTTTCTCAGTACTACAACTGATCCAAGATCATTGATTATTCGTGTACTCACATCCGTTCAGCAGATTGTGAAGCGTGGTATTAGTGCTGAGGATATTACTGAATTTTTAGAAGCTAGTTTTGGAGCATTCCAGCAAACTCAGGCTTCACAACATTGGCAATGGAGCCGCTCACAAATCATAGAGGCAATTCAGAGCTTACTGACTCATGGCCTTGTGGAGCAAAATGAGAACGGATTCTATTGTCTAACTGCACTTGGACAGTTAACGGGGCAGGCTGGAGTAGAGGTTGAATCAATTATTCGGATTATTAATGCTCTAGCTGGTTTGGACCCAGACTCAATTCATGAGCCAACTTTGCTAACTGCTGTGCAGTTAACTGTAGAGCTAGATCAAATGCTTTTTCCAATTAACCGACGCAGTACGAATAAAGAACCTTTATTTTGGAGGCAGGAGCTACAGAGACAGAACGTACCTTTAAGCCTGCTCAATAAACTTGCTCAAAATACAGTGATGCCTCATCAAGCAACCTTAAGAGCCAAAAAAGCAATTGCCTGCCTCTTTTTTGTTACACAGAGAAGCATAAGTGACATTGAAGCTGCTTTAACTCAATTTGGTGGTTCACCAGGAGGTGCAGCAGGGGCAATCCGAGATATTGCAGCACGAACGAGTGATTTGTTACCTACAGTTTCTCAAATTGCCAGTATTCTTCATCCTATCCTTGACTTAGAAGAACGAGTTAATCGATTACTTATAAGACTCAATCTTGGCTTGCCACCAGTTTGCGTGGATTTAGCAAAACAGATTGGCAATCAGTTAACAAGAGGTGATTATCTTCAACTTGTTAGAGCTAATCTTTGCAGAATCGAGGCAATAGAATCTAGCGATGATTCAGACCTGCTTATTTGCCTCTCCAACGATCACGAAAAGTTGAAAGCGCTGAGGCAAGCTGTCAAATCCTATTACCAGCATCAACGCACGCAGGTTTCTACAGAAACTCTACTCGATCCCTTCGAGGTTTAGATTTTGTCGCGTTCGGCACTATCTGGGCTCATACGCTATTTTGGTGAAGTGACAGGCAAGCGCTGATAATAGGGCTAGTTGTTGGTTGATCTGGAATTGGCATCCGGAAGAGAAGTTTGAGGTTAAGAGCGATCGCTTCCACACCCCCTATTTCTTCAATTTTGACCGGCTCCTCTCTGAGGGATCGCCCCAACCTTCAAAGAGCGGAAAATTCAAACTCAGAGGCGTTGCTGAAAAGTGATAATTTTTCCACGAAGGTCGAAGCCTCAGACCAAACTATAGACCTTGGCGGACTCCAACGAAATGTCTGGAAGGTTACGCAGCATCTCATCCCACGTACTTTGTGCTTGCAGCGCTTCTACGACAATCTGGAGCGGTTCGGCAAGAATCGCTGGGAAATCTGCCTCTTCAGGCAACTGAATCTTGTACGCTAACTGCTCTTGAGGTGGAGTGAACTGAGCATTCACCCCTGCTTTATTGCCTCTGGCATCAACCCGATACCAACCAACATCAGGCAAATAGAGAGCATTGAAGCCGTGCAAACTGTACGGCCCACCTTTGTCATCAATACTCAACCGTTGATAGCAAAATCCTGCTGGAATCTGGTTAGCTCGTAATAGTGCTGCTAGTAAATGACTCTTAGCGAAGCAGTAACCCGTTTTCTGCTGAAGAACCTCTGAGGCTCGGCACGTTACAGGATTCATTTGATAGTCAAAACTGTGACCAATCTCGTCTCGCACCCACTCAAAACAAGCTTGAGCGATCGCCTGTGGTGAGCCAAGTCCCAATGCGATCTGTTGGGCCCTTTCCATCACTGCTGGATGCTGCCAGTCGATGACTTCACTAACCTTCAAATACTCTTTCATCTCAATTGAACGAATATTGTGCCTGCAACTTCAAGCACCTGATCAGTAATTTCAAACCACTGCCATCACCGAGAACGAAGCCAACTAACATTGTCCATTACCCGCCGCACATAACCTCGAACTCTAACCAATCGCCTTCGGCGGTCGGTGTACATGGGCCTTGTTAGACGACTTAATATTTATAACTGAGTTCAAGTGCATTGCAAAAGCTATTCAGGCTGCTCAGCAGAGCATTGTAGTAGGAATAGGCATCGTCTCGTTCATCTTGAAGGCGGGCATACAGAGTCAACTCTGGTTCTGGAGCTAGGTAATCTTTTGGAATATCTAAACCTGCTCCAGTTAAACGTGTGGCGGCGATCGCTATTAACAATGAGCCAACTGTATTCGTCTTGCCATTGCGAAGATCTTCCAATCCCGGCAAGACTAATTCTGCTCCTGGAAACTCATTGAGAATCATGGCTAACTCTCCCCTGGGTTGTCTTCAAAACGTTCGATAAAGCTCCCGACTCTGCTTCTAATGACATTAGGATTCAGAGAAGGAAATCGGATCAATTCAGGTGCAATGGCTTCCAAGCCATCCCGTAGCTGCTTCAAAGAAAATAATTTCTGTTCGTACATGGCTTGAACATCATTAATGTCACGGTCGAATCCTCTGGATAGTTTAGAGAGAGCTTGGGCAACAAAGTCATAGTGATAGAACGAGATTTGACCTTGCTTGCCAATGAACATGCTCCTATCACGCCATCCTGGAAGAGGGGGCAAGAAATCTTGTGGAGAAGCCAATTCGATATTGATGTTCAACTCTTGTTTGAGTTTAGCAATTGCTTGAAAAATCCCTGGAGGCTCAGGATCTAAACGAATATCGACATCAACTGTGGAACTACGCCAACCAATCAGGAGAGCGCTAGCACCACCTGTAAAATAAATGCAACCTGAACCTTGAGCTTCTCGACCCAGGACTTGCATCAAGCGTTCTATTTTCTGAGCGTCAACATTTGGGCGCATATTTTTTGCCGTGATCAGCTACCTCAACTTGCGATCGCCCTTAAAGTTCACAAACCTGCGTCGCTGCGTCGGGCGAATTCTTCTTTGCTGTAGCGGGGTTATCGAACTGTCACCTCTCTCTCCTAAGCTAGTCGATGGCACTATTTTAATCCCCAGTTGCTTTTCCACGCTTCTAACGTTATTAGGGTTCATACGCTATTTTGGTGAGCGCGATCGCGTCAGCGAGGGTAGGTTTCAGAGTTCTGAGAATCTCAAGCTCAAAAGCTCCAAAGAGCGGCCAGTTCAAACCCTTACCACGTCTCCAATTTTTCGTTTTCGTTTGTGACGGTTGTTGTGGCCGGGAAGGAGCTGGTGGAGCTGATGATGAGCGTCAATCTCGTCCTTTCGTTCCTGCATGATGCGTTCAATGACCCGTTGGTTGGTGCTAAAGTTCTTCAACCCGTTGATAGTGATAGCCCACTTGAGGTCATGAAGCTGGTTGGGGAGGTTGGTGTGTTGAATGATGGCATCGATCGCCTGATGAACGATCGCGTCAGCTTCGCCAGTTTTGTATTTGCGAGGTTTGCTGGCCTCAGCTTCGCTCTCCGCAGTATCCCTATCCTGGTTAGCGATCGCGGATTGAGATATTGAATTTATCTCGGGTGCTGCCGCCACTCTAGTTGTCTCTGAATGAGCGATCGCGTTTTGCTGCGTTGCCTGCTAAGTCTGTGGTGTTTGAGCCTGGAGTTGAAACTGAACGAACTGAGCCATGACATCAATGAGCTTGTCGAGTTTAGATTCCAATCCGTTTGCTGTTGATTGCTCCAAAAATGAATTGCTTACGGATTCTATAGATTGGATTGGTTCCCTAACCTCGCTCTCCTCTATCGGTTCTGGTGCCGCCTCAGTGGTTTCAGAAGTTGAGGCGAGCGCTTGAGTCGTTTCTGTTTCATCAGCAGTTGTCGCTTAACACGTTTCTCATCCCCGTTAACACATTGAATGTCCACTATCTTGAAGGGAAAAGCATTCAAAACCCTGCCTGCAAAGGTTTTGCCATTCTTATGCTGTGTGGGAGACGTAGAAAATTATCCTGCTTTTGGGCGGAATTAACAAATTAAATGTCCGAACTCTGCAAAATAGCCGACTTTGGACATTTAATATGTTATTTTCTGGATTTTATTAAAAAAGCCTGAGAGCTTTGTTATACGAAGTTTTTAGGACTTTTTTGGAGGACGTTTAATGTGTTAATCGGGATAAGAAGCGTGTTAAACGACAGAGGGCAACCGCTTTTTCGCACGCAAAGAGCACATCTTTCGCGTGTCCTTGCAGGCTACCATTTCAACAAAGACCCTTCCAAGCGTTAGCAGTAACTTCTAAGGATAAGTTCACTTGTTGGACTTTAGTATAGGAGGCGATCGCCTCCTCAATCTTGCCCTGCTTCACTAAGCCTCACTCTCGCTAACTAGACGTTGAGCTTTTCCTTCGGATGCCAACTGGTTTGCTTTGGCTTCAGGATCATCAATGTTAAGGCTGGGATTCCATTGCAGGGCAGTACGGAAGTTATCAATCGCAGCATCCACATTCCCTGCTCTTGCCTGTGCTTCTGCCTCTTTTACTAAATTAGGGGCAGCCGCAGCAAGGCGATCGGAGTCATCATGGCAAGCTGTTAGGGTTTTGAGGCGATCGGGATAGGCAATCAAGAAGTTGTTGAGATAGGCGCAGCCTCTCCTTAAAAGTTGATTCAGGTCTAGAACCGGAAGTAATTTTGCCATGCCATCGTATCCGGCACTGACAATCTGTGTGCCATTGGGACTGAAACTGACGCTCCAGACAATGCCCTGATGTCCTCGGAACTGCTGTACCTCCTCCCCATCGAGGTTCCAAAGGCGGGCGGTGCCATCAGCTCCGGCACTAACAATCTGCGTGCCATTGGGACTGAAACTGACGCTATTAACATCACTCTGATGTCCTCGGAACTGCTGCACCTCCTCCCCATCCAGGTTCCACAGCCGTGCCGTGCCATCGTCTCCGGCACTGATAATCTGTGTGCCATCGGGACTGAAACTGACGCTTTTGACATAGTCCTGATGTCCTCGGAACTGCTGTACCTCCTCCCCATCCAGGTTCCACAGTCGGACGGTGCCATCAGCTCCGGCACTGGCAATCTGCGTGCCATCGGGACTGAAACTGACGCTACTGACAATGCCCTGATGTCCCTTGAACTGCTGCATCTCTTCCCCATCCAAGTTCCAAAGGCGGGCGGTGCCATCAGCTCCGGCACTGACAATCTGCGTGCCATCGGGACTGAAACTGACGCTACTGACGTAGCCCTGATGTCCTTGGAACTGCTGCACCTGTTGTCCATCAAGGCTCCACAGTCGTGCCGTGCCATCGTCTCCGGCACTGACAATCTGCGTGCCATCGGGACTGAAACTGACGCTACTGACAGGGGTCTGATGTCCCTTGAACTGCTGCATCTCTTCCCCATCGAGGTTCCAAAGGCGGGCGGTGCCATCAGCTCCGGCACTGACAATTTGCGTGCCATCGGGACTGAAACTGACGCTAATGACACTGCCCTGATGTCCTTGGAACTGCTGCACCTGTTGTCCATCGAGGCTCCACAGTCGGACGGTAAAATCGACTCCAGCGCTGACAATTTGCGTGCCATCGGGACTGAAACTGACGCTACTGACAGGGGTCTGATGTCCTCGGAACTGCTGCACCTGTTGTCCATCGAGGCTCCACAGTCGGACGGTGCCATCGTCTCCAGCGCTGACAATCTGCGTACCATTGGGACTGAAACTGACGCTTCTAATAGGGGTCTGATGCCCCTTAAACTGCTGCACTTCCTCCCCATCGAGGTTCCACAGTCGGACGGTGCCATCAGCTCCGGCACTGACAATCTGCGTGCCATCGGGACTGAAACTGACGCTAATGACACTGCCCTGATGTTTCTTGAACTGCTGCACCTCCTCCCCATCGAGGTTCCACAGTCGGACGGTGCCATCAGCTCCGGCACTGACAATCTGCGTGCCATCGGGACTGAAACTGACGCTAATGACACTGCCCTGATGTTTCTTGAACTGCTGCACCTCCTCCCCATCGAGGTTCCACAGTCGGACGGTGCCATCAGCTCCGGCACTGACAATCTGCGTGCCATTGGGACTGAAACTGACGCTTCTAATAGGGGTCTGATGTCCCTTAAACTGCTGCACCTGTTGTCCATCGAGGTTCCACAGTCGGACGGTGCTATCGTCTCCAGCGCTGACAATCTGCGTGCCATTGGGACTGAAACTGACGCTTCTAATAGGGGTCTGATGTCCCTTAAACTGCTGCACCTGTTGTCCATCGAGGTTCCACAGTCGGACGGTGCTATCGTCTCCAGCGCTGACAATCTGCGTGCCATTGGGACTGAAACTGACGCTTCTGACGTAGCCCTGATGCCCCCTAAAGTGAGTTTGCTCTTGAATGGCGTCTAAGATCGTTTGAAGTGCCAGAACGGGGCTAGTCGCTGAATAAACATCTTCACCCCGCTCGTGCATCAGCATTCGTAAGTCTTCTCCGGTTTGTACGGCTGAAGTGAGCGCCTCAAGTTGGGCAAACTCAAACTGCCGCATTGCCTGCATGCCCACTCGCTCCAGACGAGCAATTTTTTTCGCCTCCTGGTGAGCGGCTTCTAAAATCTGCTTGGACTGCTTTTCTTTGACCAGTTCTTCTTCACTTAGCCGTCGCTGTTTTCGTTCTGCTTCGAGTTCAGCGATCAGGCGATCGATCTGGGGAGCTTGTTGGCGGATAAAGGCTGCGAGATAGTCATGCACTAATTGATAGCGATCCAGTGGGATTTCTGGCAACAGCACAACTAAGCCGGAGTCTACAAACACGCACAGCACTAGTGTCAGAGCATCGTCCAAGGCAGAGCCAGTTTGAATCAGGATGCCAGTCAGCGCCTGCAAATCTCGCTCCACCTCAGGACGCGTCTTTAGCGGGCGAGTTCCTTTTTCGTCGGTGAGCAGATACAGCACCAGTTCGGCAATCTGCTGGTTTTCGCTGCCGCAGTCTGTCACCGATTGTGCCAGATAGCGTTTGACCAGCTCTTGTTTTGGCGTTTCACCGCAGGTTTGGTAGTTCGCTAGCGTGGTGATATTTTCATCTTGTAGCTGTGCCCCCACCACCTGTAGCTCGATCGGTCTGACCTCTCCCAATTCTCCGGCTAAGTCATTAACCAGGGCATCGACCAAAGCGGGTTCCAGATAAAATTGGGCGCGGTCAGTCAGGTCTTGAATAATCGCCTTCGCATCCTCAGCCGAAAAATTGCCCAACCCATACAGCACATTGCTGCTGAGAATATCAATTCCTGTGGTTTTGATGCTAGAAAGACGGCTGCACTCCAGCAAATAGTGGAGATAGTCCTCCCGCAAAGAGAGAATTACCTTAACCGACAGCACCCCTAAACACTGTCCTAAAAACTCAAAAAATTGCCTACGCTGGACCGGATCAGGATAGACAAAAAAGAATTCCTCAAACTGGTCAAAAATTAGGACCGTACGGAGGTTGCGCTGCTCGTTTTGCCGCAACTGTTTTAGAAATGCTGCCTGATCCCAGCTTGCTTCTTCCTCCGAATTCTCAGAAGCTGCGTTGCTGCTCTCTCCTGTTGCTGTTACTAACTGCTGCCCCAGTACGGCCATCCAACGGCTATACTCCCGAATCAGCACCGGCAGATTATTGCGAAAACCGATCGCCCTCTGCCGCAGTGCTGGAACCAACCCCGCCACCACCAGCGAACTCTTACCCACGCCAGAGTAGCCGTGTACCACAATCAATCTGTGTTCGGTGTCGCCAATTCGCTGGAGCAGTTCATCCAGGTCTTTTTGCCGTCCTGATGCTCGAATCTCTGGGGCAATTTCTTCAGTTGATTCTGCTAAATTTGCTTGATTGATGTGTTGTTCTGCGTCTTCCCGCTTAGGCTTCAGCCGTCCTGCCCCAACAAATGCTCGAATGCCATACTGCTGCTCTACCGAGAGCCGTGTTTGTTTCAGTAGGAATGCCTCTAGATAGTGCTTCTGCTCTAAGTAGATGTCTCGCAACTCCGCCAGAATCTCACTGAAGAGGCGAGGGAACCCTTGATCGCCTAAATCATAGGCTGCTTTTAGGTGGGCGATCGCCCCCTCTTGATTGCCCAGCTGCCGTTCCACCCTAGCCAGCGTCAGCAGATGTAACCCTTGCCATCGCTGGTCTTCTGGAATCTTTGCTATAGTATCTAATGCTTGTTGAGCTAGCGATTTTGCCTCTGCTGCTCGCTGTCGCCGCAACGCCACCTCTGCTAGGTAGCGGTAATCTTGAGCCAACCTGCTGAGATGACAGTAGGACTGATGTAATTTTAGGGATTTTTGCGCCACTGCTTCCAGTGCATCCCAATCTGGCACGCGCTCTAACACTCGCTCTAGGCGAGTAATACATTTAGCGGCTAAATCTGGACGATTAGCTTGCTCAAAGATCTCAATGGCTTGCTGGAGAGGAACTTGGGTCTTTTTCCAATCGGGCGATCGCGCTCTATCTTGCTCTGTCACGTAATATTGGTACTGCCCAATAAAGAAAAGCAGCAGCGCTACACGGAGTTGGTTTGAGGCTGGAACAATGCCGTTGCTTTGGGAATGTGAAGCAGTTCCCCCTTTAGGGTCGTCGCTAGTCTGCTGCCAAAAATCCAGACTTCGCTGCAAGTATGTCAAGGCTTCAGAATCAGTTCCAGCACTGACCCCTTGGAAAAAGCCCAGACTAGCTTGCAGCGCTGGCTCTAGAACCTGACCTCGCTTTTGCAGCTCACTCAATGCGGCTGCTAATTCCTGCTGGCGCAAAATTGCTAGATCTATCTGAGCAAACAGCCTGTTAAAGGAAGCATTTGTCTCAGCAGTCAAAAGCGTAGCAAATAGTTCATTGGCTCCCTGACGCAAAGATTCCAGCAGATCAGAGCTGGTAACCTCAAACGATGTAGTCGTAGACCAACTGTGAAAATCAGGAGCCAATCGCAGTAGCTTCTTGAGAACATCATCATTGATCCAGAGGATCAGCGGAAATGGAAAAGTTTGGCGAAACTCCTCTCGTACTTGATTTGTCGAAGCAAGCAACTGATCCAGATTTTCGGACTCGTCCAGCCCAAACACCATTACGGCTTCAGGTTTCTCGTCGCCCAACTCTGCCTTGAGCGAGGTATAAAGCGTTGTAGCCAACTTTGGCAACGTCACCACTCGAATGGGCACAGCAGAAATTTTCTGTAACTGCTCCGCTATCTGCGTCCGCAATCGAACATAGTTGCATTGCGCTAGCAACAGGGCAAACTGCCCTTGAGACATGTCGATCGCCCAAGCAAGCTCCTCCAACGCATTCTGGTTGTCAACCGTAATCTCTAAAGGAGTGCCCGGATCAGTCATTGCAGTTCCTTTGCCTCCGCCAAAATCGGATTGACGTTAAACCAGGACTCGCCGCGATCGCGATACTCAAACACCAACCGACTGCGGATCAGCGTTTGATATCCCTGATCGCCGCTAACTTTCTTCCGTTGCTTGACCTGTCGCAACAGCTCCCACTCATCATCTGAAATAGGCATCGTCATTTCATTGCGACGGGCACGAATGACATCTTCTAGGATTGCACCCGATAGAGGAAGCTGTCTGCCCTTCTTGAGCCAGTCATTCAGCAATCGCAGCAGGTCGCGGACATGCCCACCGCTGACGCGACATAGGCGATCGAGCGTTTCAGGATGGTCAAAAACCTCGGTAATTTTCTCGAACTGTTGCGCTTCACCCAAATCAGGAAAAGCCCTTGCCAACACCATTTGCTGTAACAGAGTTAAACCTGCTTCACAATCGCCGCCATCCTGCAACTGCACTGGTACCATCGGCAACACCTTGGGTTCCTCATAGCGCTGGGTCAGCATCCCATACTCGTTAGAAAACTTTAGCGCCAAGGGCATCGTGTAAACCAAATGACACCTGAGTTTGGTCAAACATTCGCTTTGATCAATAAATAGATATTCCTGCTGCGGACGACCAAAAGATTTGGTGCGATTGTCAATGCGATCGAGGTTGTCCACAATCACCACCAGCCCTCGTTTGCCCTGCTGTTTCAACTGAACGATCGCTGGTTCAAGCAGCTCTCGATTGATCATATCCAGCAACTTGTTTTTCTGGGGTGCCAGATATTGGTTGAGTCGCTCCCGCAGCGTCTGGTCATTCTTGGCAACGACGGTTAGCTCTGCAATCCCTGCCGAGAGTGAAAATTCTCCCTGAGTATTGACCCCAACTGCCCCAACTCCCGGAATCTTAGTTTTGGCTGTGACATCCACTTCCGTCATCAGCACTTTCATCGTGCCTTCCAGCAAAGCTCGAAAGCCCGTCGCTTGAGAATTGACTTCGGCTTTTTCCAGACTTTCACTCACCCGCTTGGCGATCGCCAACATGACGTCGCCAATGTCTACATCTGCCATCTCTAAGTCTTCGCTAGACTCGAAATAGACGACATGAAAACCTTCCTGCTCCAGCTCGGCTTTCAGCCGCAGCAACTCCGTCGATTTGCCGCAGCCAATGTGTCCTGTGAACAACACACAGGTTGGATCATCCGGTGAAAAAAAGGAAATGTTGTCCTTCAATTCTTGAATAATCTGCCCTCCGCGCACTGAAGAGAAATCGGTGTAGTATTGGCGATCCTCCTCCTTCTCCGGATTCAGAGTCTGGCTAGGATTGGTCGCTCGAAAAAACTTGCGGATGTCTACCACCAGTATTACTCCTAAGACTGCTCAAAACTTAGGCGATGAAGGCTCAACTACTGCACAAACTGCTTTCCTTTGTCAAGGAGTTAAGGTTGATTGATCAATTGAATCATAGGTTCAAGGGATACCCATGATGATCTGTCTGACTATTTAAAGAATTGCCTTTTGTTATCTGCCCTAACCAAAGAAGCACGGAATGCACAAAACAAACTTTTCTCGCCTTTCTATTTTTCCGGATGGTGTCGCAAAGACTTTTTGTAGAAGGATCGACTTTAAGACCTTGCTCAAGCATCATCTCCTCTAATTTGTGGTAGCTCAAGGGGTAACGGCAGTACCAACGCACGTTGAGTAGAATGACATCAGACAGAAAGTGCCGCCACTTAAAGGGAGAAGGAGTGGACAGGGCAAGCCTATGTCTTGTCACATCTTTCTTTGCAAGCAGGAAAATTACAAAAGGCTTTGTTCGGTCTGTGGTTGAGCGATCGTGTCGGCTCATACGCAATTTTGGTGAAGCGATCGTAGCTGTGGCATCTTGTGGTGATTGGTTCATAGGTGGTTTAGGTGGATGGGATCGCCGGGAGTGGTGAAGGCAAATTTTGAGTAGTGGGATCAAGATTGAATGTAAAGAAGGTTGCTCGAATAGAGATGCCTCACAGAGGCATCCCCACAACCCACATTCCAATCCATTTTCCCAAAAGCCCATATCGAGACTTTCAAGTGAGTGATGAGTGATTGCTGCTGTTGGGTGTGAAGCCAACGAATTCAAGCGCGCAAGAGAAATCGCCGCCTCAGTAACTCCAATCCGGTGCGACCGTACATTAATCGTTTGAAGATGCTCAAACGATTAATGTGGCCTTCCGTGGGACCATTACTGATGTCTAGAGTCAATCCTGCCTTCACAGCAGCATAGTCGTCATTCAAACTTTGGGCAAAGTGGCCCAAGGGAGGCAAAGAGCGGTTCATACGCAATTTTGGTGAGCGCGATCGCGTCTCAACCTACAAAGAGCGTCCAGTTCAGAGTTGGATAACATCGCCAATTTTACGTTTTCTCTTGTGGCGGTGGTTGTGTTTGGGAAGGAGTTGGTGGAGTTGATGATGGGCATCAATCTCGTCTTTGCGTTCCTGCATGATGCGTTCAATCACTCTTTGATTGGTGCTGAAGTTCTTCAATCCGTTAATAGTGATAGCCCACTTGAGGTCATGGAGCTGGTTGGGCAGATTGTTGTGGTGGATGATGGCATCGATCGCCTGATGAACGATCGCATCAGCTTCACCAGTTTTGTATTTGCGCGGTTTGCTTTCCTCAGTGTTTGTCTTCTCCGGAGTATCTATAGTCTGATTAGCGATCGCGGGTTGGGTTATTGGAACTTGCTCTGGTACTGGTGCTGGGAGTGTAGTTGTCCCTGCTTGAGCGATCGCGGGTTGAGATATTGGCTCTATCTCCGGTACTGCCGCCTTAGTTGAATTTGCTTGAGCGATCGCGTTTTGCTCTGTTGCCTGTTGAGTCTGTGGTGTTTGAGCCTGAAGTTGAAACTGAACGAACTGAGCCATAACATCGATGAGCTTGTCGAGTTTGGATTCCAATCCATTTGCTGTTGGCTGCTCTAGAGACAAATTGCTTATGGATTCGGTGGATTGGATTGGTTCACTGACTTCGCTTTTCTCTATTGGCTGTGGTGCAGCATCAGTAGTTTCAGGAATGGAAGCGATCGCCTCAGTTGTTTCTGTTTCATCAACAGATTCCTCTTGTGTTGCAGTGGTCGCGATCGCCTCGCTTATTTCCACCTCCCTTACCCCGTCAACTGTCGCCTCTTCTAACTCAGCAGTTGTCGCTTTTGCGGCCAACTGCTGTAGAGACCAAGCGACCCAAGCGGACATCTTATCGGGTTGGAGTTTGCCGTCAAAGTGCTCCAAAATCTGAGCGATCGCGGGTTGGTCGTGTTTCCAGATTCTCAGGCTAGTACGCTGCTGACGCTGCCGTTCTCTGGTTGGAGTGTCATCCGTTCGATGCTGAAACGGAGCAATGGGTTGAATACCGCCTAGGCCCAGCTTAATGCCCTTGCGCTTGCCTGCATACTGAGCAATGACCGAGTCCGCAATCTCAAAATCGGCGTAGTGACGAGAAGCGGCCAGGGATCGCCTGAGTTCTGGATTGTGTTCATCGAGCACCGCATAGTGACCTTGAATCGCCGCTCTAAACTCCACTGGGTCTACACGAGACGGACAGTACCAAAAGGTCGCGATCGTGGCGTAGACAGCACGAAACAAGTGGGTGTAGAGGTTGCCTCCAGCTCTAGGAGGCACCAAGTCCGAGAAGTGGCGATCGCACGCCGCCGCGACAGCGGAACCAAAGCGAGCATTCACCTCTTTGGCTGGTAGCTCCAGCGCCTCCGGTAACTCACATCTAATCTTGGCTAAAGCCTTGCACACCTTCTCCGAGGTCGTCAGCGTGGGAATCTCAAAACTGAGCGTTTGCGTTTCTCCCCCACGTTTAAGCGCTCCAGTAAAGACCACACTCCAGCGCGTCTTGGGTTCAAACTTGGCCGTCGAAAGTAGCTCACTGGAACGTCTACCCGTCAGTACCGCCAGAGCCGCAGCCACCTCTGCCCACTCCGGCGACTCCAGCAAGCGAACAGCGGTTGCCACGATGCCATCTGGATTGTGCAGTTGCTTCACATCTTCATTGCGTTCTGAGACCGATCGCTGCTTCTCATCATTGAGCTGAGTGTATTCCTCAGTCGAGAACTTGATATAGTCGAGCGAGAAATGGTCTTCCCCCAGTTGGTCTTTAATCGCCCTACGAGTTTGGTCCATCAAACTCTGCTGTTGGTTGAGAGCTAGAGCCCCGCGATCGGACCACTCTTGCCGCATGCGAGTAACGAGTTGTTGAGCCTTAGCCCTGCCCCGAGGAGAATCAGATAGCAGAGCGATCGCCGGGAGATAGTCATTGTCAATCAAGTTAGAGAGCCAAGCACGTTTACCCATATCCGTTCTCCAGATTGCATTGCTTATCAATTAGATGAGATAGAAAAGGAGACAAACACAGTCTCCTAGAGAGCGATCGAAATCGATGTCAGGAGGCTTGTTCAGCAAGGCCACGAAGAGCCTGGAAGTGAAAGAGAGAATCTTGCCTTATAACAGCTGCGATCGCCTGCTCAAGGACGAACTGTGGGTTAGTAGGTAGATAGAGGAACATAAGGCCAGCGATCGCCCGCTTAGTAGTAGATGGCTGCTTAGTGGAAAAGGAGAAGAGATTGAAGTTTGCGATCGCCTGTTGAAAGGTCAACTGCTGACTCTCAGAACAATAGAAGAGGCTGAGATTAGCGATCGCCAGCTCAACCAAAGCAACCAATAAAGAGACAAAAGGAGAGAAACTTACAGCAGATTTAGAAAGCGTGGGCCTTGATAGCATGGAACTACCTCTCATCGGTAGAACATCCAATCAATTAGTTGAAGTAGCTACCTTTTTGGATTACATATCTATTCTATTTCAATCCATATTCAAAATCAATATGCAATCTACGGTTTATGCAACTCAAATCAATAAGTTAGGCGATCCGATGGGCGATCGGACTAAATAAGTTAGTTGCTGTAAATCTAAGCGTACAAGCAGTTTAACTAACCTTTCAAACATAAATTCATAGCCAACTCGATTGATTTGGATTGCTTATATCCATATCTTTTAGAACGAATTGGATAAGATGATCCATAACAAATCCAAATGAATATGGGTAATTAGATTGGATATTTTCATAGTTTGATATAGATATCTAATGAATCGGATTGGAATAAAAAGGCGATCGGCCTATGTCAACCAATAACCAAAAAGACTGAAATCCATACACAGAGGCAGTTGCAGGCATTCTACAAAGGTGCGATCGCCCTCACCTCCAAGAAGTAATGCAATCCAATTCATAATATATTCAAATGGA